>CAYXHN010000060.1:0-7840 GCA_964464955.1 uncultured Methanosarcinales archaeon | reverse complement strand
CTGATCCCTTTTTTTTCTAACAGCGTAAAAAGCATATCAGCATCATTCTTAGCGTTTAGAGAATACTTAGAATCAAGCTCCTCCCAATTATATATCTCACAATTAGCAGCAAATCTATCATCGATGGGCTGCTTTACAGAATCAACAACAGAATGCAGACAATGCCCTAAACATCCATTCTCAATTTCAGAGATCCCTTTTCCATCCCTTCCTCTATATGATATGGCCTTCAGCCCGTCTTTGACTAACTCAGAGCTGTTCTTCCGGTTAAACACACCTATTATCCCGCACATAAAAAAGAAATAGAAAATTCTATTTATAAAACTGCTGATTACTTTCCATACACTTTCTCATACTCTTTCATTATCTTCTGCTTTTCCTTTTTTGCCTTTATCTTTGAAGCTATATTCTCATATATATCTCTTGCTTTTCTGCCCATCTCTTTTCCTGCTTCAACAGCTTTCTCTCCGGCCGTTTTTGAAACTTCCTTAGCTTTTTCTATCCTGGCAGGGTTCTTCATAGCCTGCCATCCCATGTATCCTGGAACATCCTTTATTTTCCCCATCCATCCGTTGAAATAAGTGACATGTTCTAAAGGGAAATTTGCAGGTTCTGGAACCTCTTCATCAGCATAGCCAAGTGTTATTATAGCATGCACCTCAATACTGGATTCCACTCCAAGATCCTTTTTTACCATCTTCTCCTCAAAAGCCCCTACCCAGCAAGTTCCAAGATCAAGCTCAGTAGCTTCAAGAAGCATATTTTCTATAGCTGCAGCACAATTCTGCTTTGTATACAGTTCTTCTCCTCTGTTGTTGTAGAATCTTCCTGCTGTAACAGGCTCAGCACACACAACTATATATACAGGAGCAGTCTCCATCCAGGCCTGCTTCAGCGCTGCTTCAGCAAGAGCCTTCCTCTTATCTTTGTCTGTGACAACTATAAACTTCCAGTTCTGTATATTTCCAGAACTAGGAGCCAGCCTTCCTGCATCAACAACAGTGGAGATCTTCTCCCACTCAACAGGCTTGTCAAGATACTTTCTTATGCTTCTTCTTTTTTTTATAGCTTCATAAACATCCATATCAGATTAATAATGATTTATATATTTAAATATATTGATTTTGATTTTTCATTTCAGCAAAATTTTTAACTTAGGCTTGATTTTAAAGATATTATGGACTACAAAGACCTGACAAAGACATATGAATCCCTGGAAAAAACAACAAAAAGGCTTGAAAAGACAGCTGCTATTGCAGAACTTCTGAAAAAAACTCCAAAAAAAGAGCTTTCCATAGTCCTCCCATTATTAGAAGGAAGGATATTTCCAAAATGGGACCAGAGGGAATTAGGGGTTGCCTCCAGATTAGTCTTAAAATCTATGAACATAGCTTCCGGAATATCCATAGAAAAGATAGAGGATATGTGGAAAAAAGAAGGGGATCTAGGAGATGTTGCTGAGACAATATTCTCAAAAAAAGAGCAGTCAACACTATTCTCCAGCAAATTAGACATAAAAAAGGTGTTTGAGAACTTCCAAAAGCTTGCATTGCTTGAAGGACAGGGCACTGTTGACAGAAAAGTCAAATTGATAGCAGAACTTTTGACTTCAGCAGAGCCTTTAGAAGCAAAATACATAACAAGGACAGTTCTCCAGGATCTTAGGATAGGTGTAGGAGAAGGCTCCCTAAGAGATGCTATTGTCTGGGCATATTTCGGAGAAAAGATTGGTATAAGCTATAATAAAAAAGAGAACAATATAAACTTAGATGAAGAAAAAAGGGAACTATACAATAAATACTCAGATACTGTGCAGAATGCTTATGACATGCTAAACCAATTCTCAGAAGTAGCTGAGATAGCAAAAGATTCAGGCCTGGATGGCCTTAAAAAAGTTAAGCTTAAGGTAAATACCCCTATAAACCTCATGCTTTTCCAGAAAGCAGAAGACCTTGAAGATGCTTTCAAAAGAGTTGGCAGGCCAGCAGCCATAGAATACAAATATGATGGTTTTAGGCTTGAGATCCATAAAAAAGATAACAGTGTCAAACTCTTCACAAGACGCCTGGAAGATGTTTCAAGACAATTTCCTGATGTCATAAGATACATAGAAGAAAACATAGATGCAGATTCATTCATATTGGATGCCGAAATAATAGGCATAGACCTTAAAACAGGCAAATACAAGCCATTCCAGGATATTTCTCAAAGAATAAAAAGAAAATACAACATAGAGCAGATTGCAAAGAACATCCCTGTTATGGTTAATCTGTTTGACATTATCCTCCTAAACAACAAGAACCTGATTAAAGAGCCATTCAAAAAAAGAAGAGAGCAGATTGAGAAGATTACCAAACCTTCTAAATTCAGGATAGCGATAGCAGAGCAGATAATAACAGACAATGTAGAAAAAGCCAATGAATTCTATCAAAAAGCCCTTTCTATCGGAAATGAAGGTATAATGGTAAAGAATCTTGAAGCTCCGTACAAACCAGGTTCAAGAGTGGGCTATGGGGTAAAGGTAAAGCCTGTTATGGAAACTCTTGACCTTGTAATAACCGGAGCAGAATGGGGAGAAGGAAAAAGAGCAAACTGGCTTTCCAGCTTTATCATATCATGCATTGATAATGGTGAATTCAAGGAGATAGGCCGCGTAGGCACTGGAATAAAGGAGAAAGGCGAAGAGGGCATCACTTTTGAGCAATTGACAAAGATGCTAGGCCCTTTGATAACAAAAGAAAAAGCTAAGCATGTGGATGTAAAGCCCAAGATTGTTATTGAAGTTGACTATGAGGAGATTCAGAAATCCCCTACATATTCCTCAGGATTTGCTTTAAGATTCCCAAGGGTAGTCAGATTAAGGGATGACAAGCCGCCAGAAGAGATCTCAAGCCTAAGGCAGATAAAAGGATTCTATGATTCCCAAAGGCAGAGAAATAGATAAACATTCGAGTCTGAAAGTGGCAACAGTCGAAGCATAGCTTCTCGGCTCATTACAAACTAGGATTATTATCGTTGCAGAGCAACAGGGTATTAAATCCAGTTTGTAATAAATGCACCCTGAATCTAAGAATAAAAACAATGTTTATTTTCAATATAGAAAATAAATAAAAGATTTTTAGAACATATATAAAAAATAAATTTCAGACCTATTCGAAATAGGATTTCAATTATGAAACATTGTTTCAAAAAAGAAACATTTAAATAAAATCCCTTCTACTATCCAGATATGAGGGACATAGAGCTTTTACAGCAGTTGTTTGATGAAAAGATTCTGGCTATTCTTCAGATACTGGTAAATGATAATTCAAAAGAAGGCATGTATCTAAGAGAGATTGCCAAAGCTTCTAAAGTATCTCCAGCATCAACATACCGTATTCTTGTAAAGCTCATGGATTTTGAGATCATAGATCCCATAGTCATAAAAAATTCCAAGTTCTACAAGTTCAGGCATACAGAAAGGACAAAATTTCTTCATGATATGCTTAAGAAAGACAAGCAGGTACTTCAGCTGTTCATAGACAAGATAAAGGATATATATGAGATAAAAGCAGTTGTCCTGCATGGAGAAGAGTCCAACCAACGAGCCAATCTCATGCTCATAGGGGAAGAGATAGACAATGATAAGATAAAAGAGATCTGCGGAGAGATAAGAGAAAAATACGATTTCATAGTCTCCCCTTTAGTTGTAAGCAAAGACCAGTTTGAAGCCATGACCAAGATGGGATTATATTCTGGCCAGAAGAAAGTAGTTTTTAAGAGATAATTCTTAGAGGGCTCTGGATCTCCAGTCCAGAATTGCGCGAGTATTTGCAAATCAAATATGAGAACAATAGATTAGATTATAAGAATTAAACTGATAAAAAATAAAAAAATCTCCCCCTGCAGAGCAGGAAGAGACCAAGTATTTGCCTTCATTTGGGTTTTGGGGGTGGTTAGGGAGTTAAAATGAAGGCAAGAAATCCCTAAAAAAGAAAATTAAAGTATAGGTCATACCTATACTATCTCTATCCCGAGCTCTTCGCTCATCTGTTTTGCCTGTGGACTAGGGTTCTTATGGTCTACTTTTCCAAGTATCCATGGGCTGTTGACTCCTGTCACGATAGTCATTACAGTCATCTTTCCCTTCATGTCCTCTGAGACCCTTGCTCCCCAGATAACATTTGCATCATCATCCAGAGATTCTGTCACTAATTCTCCTACCTTGCTTATCTCTTCCAGAGTCATGTCAGGTCCTCCGACAACATGTATCAAAGCCCCTGTAGCTCCCTCATAGCTTATATCAAGCAATGGGTTGCTCAGAGCGCCTTTAACAGCCTCATCTACCTTGTTGTTAGTGTCGCTTGAACCTACACCGATAGCTGCAACTCCGCCATTGGTCATTATAGCTTTCACATCAGCATAATCTAAGTTTACCAGTGAAGGCACTGCGATGGTCTCCACTATTCCTTTGATCATTGTGCTTATAAGCTCATTTGCAACAGCAAAAGCCTGCTGTATAGGTAGGTTTCCAGCTATGTTTACCAGCCGGTTATTGTCTATAACGATTACAGTATCACTTACCTGCCTTAGCTGCTGAAGTCCGAATTCAGCCTTGTCAACTCTTGCTCTTTCGATATTGAAAGGCATTGTTACAGTCCCTATAACTATAGCGCCTGAATCTTTAGCCACCTGGGCCACTACAGGACCTGCTCCTGTTCCAGTTCCTCCGCCCATTCCAGCGCATACAAAGACCATATCAGAACTTTTCAGATGGTCTTTTACATCATTAAGGCTTTCCTGTGCAGCTTCCGCTCCTTTCTGAGGATATCCGCCACACCCTAGGCCTCTTGTCACCTCTCTTCCCAACAGAAACTTTGCATCTGAGTCAGTTATATCCAGATGCTGTTGATCAGTATTAGCAGCGATTATCTCTGCTCCTTTTATTCCTTTGTTGTACAACCAGCCAACCATATTGTTACCAGCCCCACCAACACCAATAACTTTTATATTGGCCTGGCCTACATTTGTATCTCCTACGTTTTGTTCCGCTGCGTTTTTTACAGCATTTTCCACGACAAAATCCATTTTTTCATTCCCCCTTTTTTTATTTTTTTTAATTTATATACTCGAAAGTATATTTCTGAGTAAATAAACATTTATATATAGGTTTATCTCTCTATCTCTTAAGAAAACGCCAAAACTTTTGTGTTTGAAATCGCCAAATTTTAAACACACACGCCATTTAAACTCGGTTTCCGCCAAAAAACCGACTTTAATCAATATTAATTTAAATATCAAAACTCATATATAAATATTTCTATTCTGCATTATACAGATAATAAAGATTTTTTGATAATCATTGCCCATCCTACCTCTGCGCTATAGCTGGAAGATTTTTGGAATTGAAAAGTTCACCATAGATAAAAAAAGTATTAAATCCCCTAAAAATTCCCTGATAAAATTTTCAATGACCAAAACTAAACCTTTAAAAATACATATTTCTTTTCTGATTGAATGACACTATACTTCATAGGATTAGGACTTAAAGATGAAAAAGATATAACTGTAAAAGGATTGGAATCTATCAGATCCTGCGATAAGATCTATCTAGAATCCTACACTTCAAAGCTTCAATGCAAAAAAGAAGACTTAGAAAAACTATACAATAAACAGATTATTTTAGCAGACAGGGATCTGGTTGAGAAACAAGCAGAAACAACAATACTAAAAGATGCAAAAGAATCAAATACTGCTTTCCTGGTCATAGGGGATCCTTTTGGAGCAACAACACACACAGACCTTATGCTAAGAGCAAAAGAACTGAACATAGAGACAAAAGTTATACACAATGCATCAATACTAAATGCCATAGGCATTGTAGGCTTAGAACTTTACAAGTTCGGAAGGACAGTTTCCATCCCATTTGATGAAAAAGCAAACAGTTTCTATGAGTTCTTCAAAAAGAATCAGGAGATCGGACTGCATACATTGTTCCTTTTAGACCTGGATCCGATAAACAACAGATTCCTGACAACAAAACAAGCGATAAAAAGACTTCTAAAGATTGGATTGAAGAAAGATCAGCTTTGCATTGCCTGTGCAGCATTGGGCTCAGACAAGTCAGAGATCAAAGCAGGAAATGCAGAACAATTAAAAGATACAGAACTCAAGCAAAGGCCTCAATGCCTGATAATGCCTGGCAGCCTTCATTTCATGGAAGAAGAAGCTCTAGAACAATGGAAATAGATCTTGATATATAATTAGAAATAAAAAAATAAAAAAAATATCAGTTTATGGAATCTTCAGGATTATCTCTCCAGTCTTAGAGTGCGGCATACCAGTTGCCTGGTTCGTATAATCGAAGATTACATCTCCTTTAAACTTACCAGAACTTGGACTGCATGTAACACTATAAGTTGCTTTTTGACCATTTGTCAGCGTAGGCTGTGTTGTAGAATCTGTTGCTGTACAACCTGTTCCATTTACCTCAACACTAACATTAGTCATATCAAATCCTGCACCATTCTGTATAGACATCTCTATTGCAGATCCGCTGTACCTGAAATCCAGGCAAGCTATTCCTGATGGCAACGTACATTTCTCTGGCAAGAACCTATCCGGACTAAGAACTCCGAAATATGCCAAAGCACCTATAGCTGCTAATACTACTAATATAGCCCAACCATAAGTCATTAAGAACTCCATTGCCGCTTGTGCTTTTTTATACATATTGATTTCACCTCTTTTAGTTATTATTTAAAGTATACTAAATTGTATACTAATATACACTATCTAGAGCAGCTATTATTTAAATGTTTCGATTAACTTCCATTATACTGCATAATCTCTTCCTGTTCAGACCCTACATCAGGATAATCAGTAGTATTTGTATTGTTATCTTCGATGCTTCTATCATTCTCAACAGGGTTTTTCTCGCTTGGAACCTTTACTGCAGCAGCTGTAACTTTGTTCTCCTCAAATAAAGAATCTCCTGAATCAAACATTCCAAAGCTATATAATCCACTGACTGCTACGATCAGGACTATCAAACTGCTCACATACCATATCAACATGTCATTTCTTGAAGCTATCATTGTACTTTAGCAGTTAATTTTCCTGTTATGGTCTTTGAAAGCCCTGAATTCCTGTTAGTATAATCTATGATAATGTCCTCTGAAAGTTTTGCTCCTGTTTCTCCGTTGTCACATCCAGTTATGTTTAATGTTCTCTTATCTCCATTCTTAAACAGAATATCCATGGTCTTATTGCATCCCCCAACACTCAATCCAGTGACCTGTATATCTCTTCCCAGGCTGTTTGCTATCACTAAATTTATCTCATTGGTTGTAACACTTGAATCCAAACAAGCTAATCCTGGAACAAGCACACACTGATCTGGAACAAATTTTCCAGGACTCAAAACCCCAAAATAAGCCAACGCCCCTATTGCTGCTAGTACAACAAGCAAAGCCCAGCCGTAGGTCATCAAGAATTCCATCGCTGCCTGTGATTTTTTATTCAATATAAACACCTCTTCAACAGCTAAACCATAAGCAATATATAAATATTTTGGAAACCTTTAGGTTTTCAGGATATTTATATCTGAGAACCTGTTATCTTAATAAAATAAAAATAAAAAAAGAATTATCTTCTTTTCTTGACAATCAAAGCGATTCCTGCAATAGCTATAAGCACAGCCAACACCATGCCAATAGTTGAAAATTCTGGGACAGATTCAGTTGAATCTTCTTCTTTTGTTTCGCCTGTACTTGATCCTGTCAGCCCGCTGACCTTATAATCGCCTGACACGATCTCGCATGTGACTGTATCTCCACCCATAGTTTTAGGTGTAGCACCA
>CAYXHN010000059.1:0-8005 GCA_964464955.1 uncultured Methanosarcinales archaeon | reverse complement strand
ATATAAAAATCTGCTTTTTTCCTGCTTATAGGATAGAAAGTGGTATATGTATTATGCCTGTCTCTCAAGGGAAGGAATTTTATCCTGTCTAGGTCTTTTACATTTAGATTCCCTATCCTTGAGCCGTAGCAAAGCCAGGTGTTGGTGCGGACTATGAGTTTGTTCTTCTTAAGTATAGGGGATTTCCAACCTGTGCAATCCAGCAGCAGCTTAGCTTCTATCCTGCCTCTGTCAGTTGTTATGCTTATCCCTTCTTTCTTTTTCCTACAGGACCTGAGTTTCTTTCTTCCTATTACTGCGCCGTTTGAAAGTGCAGTGTCATGCCACTTCTTAAGAACTTTGTCCCCATCAAGTATCACGCATCTGTCTTTCATCAGGTGCTCTTTTGATATCGCCTTGAAAACAAGAGAATTGCATTTGTTGAGCACTGCTCCTTCCAGATTGTGTTTTTTGATGCGATCCTTATAGCTGTACCATGAATGCGTAGTGTGAGGGATCCTGGCATTGTCAAAAACAAGAACATCAAAGTGTTTGCTTAGTTTTGAAGCTGCAGATAAGCCTGCCGGTCCTGCTCCTGCGATGGCTATATCATATTTTTGCATATGCTGATTATAAATAAAAAGTTATATAAATCTATCCATATTCAAATCCTGCAAGATGAAAGATGTTAAAAAAGAACTGCTGGATAGGAAAGATGTCTTTACAGATATCATAGGTCAAGAAAATGTCAAGAAACAGATCAAAAGCGGGATTATCTCTGGAAGAAATCTGCTTATAGTAGGAGCCCCAGGGATAGGCAAGACAACACTAGCAAGGAATATAGCAAATGTGCTTACTGAAGGAAATTTTGTAAGGATACAGGGAAGCCCTGATCTGTCAGTGGAAGACCTTCTTGGAGATATAGATCCTATAAAAGCCATGAAATACGGAGCTTCAAGCATTGAAGCATTTACAAAAGGAAAGATATTCAAAGCAGACAAAGGAGTCCTTTTCTTTGATGAGCTAAACAGGTGTCCAGAAAAGCTGCAGAATGCCTTATTGCAGGTTCTTGAAGAGAAAAAAGCGACGATAGGAGGATATGATGTTGATTTTGATGTTGATTTTATATTCATCGGGACCATGAATCCAGAAGATACTTCAACTGAAAAACTAAGCGATGTTCTTTTGGATAGGTTTGATGTGGTGTATATGAGATATCCAGAGGATGCTATGTCAGAAAAAAAGATCATAAATACAAAAGACAGAAGTATAGCAAAAGTAGAAGGGGATTTTCTTGACCTTATGGTGGATCTTGTGAGATCAATAAGGGATGATGAGGATGTTGAGAAAAAGCCATCTGTAAGGGCTTCAATTGGGCTGTATGAAAGAAGCCAAAGCAATGCCCTTGTCAATGGAAGAAGTTCTGTAGCTTTTTCTGATATCGAGAATTCTGTTGTCTCTGTTCTTGCCCACAGGATAAGGCTGAAGCCTAATGTGAAATACCTCAAAAGTCCTGAAGGGTTTGTAAAGGAAAAGTTTGAGAAGCTTGTCCAGGATAAGTACAGCGGGCTGAAGGAAAAAGGTGGTGGCCCGTGACAAAAAAACAGAGATAAAGAAAAAGGAAGAGATTGAAGAGCTGGAAGGAAAACTTGAGTTCAGCAATATAAACGACAAGCTTATGCACTCTGTTCTTGAGAATGACAAAGACGCTATAGAGAAAGGAAAACTTCTGCAGGATGCTGTGAACAGAGGATTAAGCAGCTTTAATCCAGACCTCATGTTTGACCAGATGGTAAAGAACTTCAAGCTTGCAAAACAGATATACGGGGAGAGAATAATAAGATTTGCTACAGGCTATGGTGAAGGCTATGTAGAGAAGAACATAAGGATACCTGAATTCCAGAAAGAGCTAAAGCAAAGGATGGACGAGAATGCAAAAGAACTTGAAAAAGAAAAGCTCCTTAAGGATGATAACCTGACTGAAAAGGCTCTTGAGCTGGCAAGCTTAGTCATGTATACTGAAGAGCTTGAGAACCTGAAGGCAAAAGGGATGAAAGGGGAGAAAGAAAACAAGAAAAAGAGCCATTACGGGGAAAAAGGGGATGTGAGGAAGTTCAAAAAAGAGGACAGATATGATGATATATCAATAAAGAAAAGCATAAAGCTTGCTGTTAAAAGAGGACATGAAAGATTAAGAAAAGAAGACCTGAAAGCATATGAGAGGGAAAGCAAAGGAAGCATAGAGATGATATATGCTCTTGATGCTTCAGGAAGCATGAAAGGAGATAAGATAAGTGCATGCAAGAAAGCAGGAGTTGCCCTTTCTTATAAGGCTGTCGAGAGGGATGACAAGGTCGGCTTGATCGTCTTTGGAAGCGAAATAAAAGAAAAAGAAGATCCGAGCAAGGATTTTCCAAAATTGCTTAAGAAGATAGCTGCTATAAGGGCAGGAAGAAAGACGGATTTTGTACTTATGATAAATAATGCTGTAGAGCTTTTTTCTGATGAAGATGTTACAAAGCACCTTGTTCTTCTGACTGATGCTATGCCTACTGTGGGAAAAGAAGAGGATGTGATTGAGGCTGTCTCTGCTGCAAGGGCTGCAGGGATAAGCATCTCGGTTGTAGGGATAGGGATTGAGAAAGGAAAAGAGCTTGCTGAGAATATAGTTAATATAGGGGAAGGAAGGCTTTATGCCGTGAAGAACCTTTCTGATGTTGATGAGATTGTTCTTGAGGATTATTATAGTGTTATTTGAGAACTTTTCCTGTCTTTAGATACCAGATGTAAAGATCCAATTCTGCCTGGGTCAGGTTTGTCTTTTCTGCTATTGCCTTTAGGACCTGTTCTGTCTCAAGATATCTTTTCGGAGTCATTGATCCAGAATCTTCAAGAAGTTTTTCTTTTTTTAGTATGTTCTGTATGTGCCTGTCTAAGATTGCATAATCTTTATAGCCTACATTTCGAAGAAAATGGGATGATTCCTTGTAGCCAAGGCCTTTTATATTCTTTACAAGCCAGGATCTTGGATCCTCCTGTTTTTTTAATATCTTTTTAATGTTGTCTTTGTATCTTCTTGCAAGAACTATCCTTTCTGCTCTTTGGGGCCAGAAACGATGACCCTTTTCCTTTAAATAGAATGCCAGCTTGTTCTCATTCCAATCGCAGAAGCCGCCTTTACATAATTCTTTTTGGAGCTCTATGCCTTCTTTGGCCTTCCAGTTTGCAGTCATGAGGCAGAAACAGAGCTCGTCAAACCAATGCCTGCTTGACTTTTTGTTAAGGCTGCTGAATTCTTTTATACGCTTGTCTATCACAGACCTTATCCTTGTCTTCTTTGTAATGTTTATTTTTTTTATAAGGGAATCCATCATAATAAGCAGTTCTTGCAATCCTGAGGGCATGCAAGCTGATTCTTGTTGTTGTAGTTGATGTTCATCGGCATTATCATGTCTTTTGCTGTTGAGATGACTATGCTTAAATCTAGTTCTTTTACCTTTTCATTGCCCCTCAGATGCTCATTGACTATCCCTTCTATATGCTTCAATGATACTCCTGTGAAGAAAAGGCAGACATTGAATTTTCCGGAAGTTGCCAGTGCATTAAGAAAGTGAGGGCAGTCCCTGAACTCGTCTATTATCGCCTGGGTGTCTTTTGCTGAAACATCAACCTTGGCAAGATGAAGATCCACCTTGTTGAAGTTTATACCTGTGGTTTGAGAAAGTATGCCTTTCTCCTTCAGTTTTCTTATCCTTGCACCTGTTGAAGGCTGTGAGAGTTTTATAGCTCTTGCTATGTCTTCCTGAGATGTGTTGGAGTCTTTCTGAAGCATGGATAATATCATATCGTCTCTTTTATCTAAATTTAGATGTTCAGAGAACTTTGTCTTTTTTTTGAAATCATCTACCTTTGAGAATGTTTTTTTGACCATTTTATATAATAAAATACATTGGGATATAAAAGTTTTTCTTTTTTATTATAAGTTCATCCCCTATATTACTTATAAATTATAGCAATTATATTTATATATTTTTTTAGCTACTAAATGTATTAAGGTGTGAATATGGATCTGAAAAAATCTAAAGAAACATGGAGCAAGATCGAACAGGGGCTTGAAGGGATAGAAGAGTCTGGCAAAAAAGTTAGGTAATAATATGAACAAAAAACAAAGATTATCCGGGAACTGCAGATTATTTTTTTATACTGAAAAAAGCAGGATCAGGACTGCAAGAGGAGCTGCAGAGCAAAAGATTTCAAGAAAATATAACAAGAGGTGAGAAAGATGATAAATAAAATTGCCTGCCATGAAGGAAAATGCAGGGAAGAGGAAAAAACAAATGCCGGAAAAATAGAGGAAATGTTTGAAAGCGAGAATATAGTCGATCAGATAGAGAAAGAGCTTTGGAAGCAGAACTTCTATGGGAATTAAGATTTAAAAACACCTCAAATGCTGGCTGCAGGTTTTGCCCCTTTTCCTGCAGCCAGCCTTATGATACCAATACAGGAGATAATAATATGGAATGCAGAAGATGCAAAAGAAAAAGAGATAAAGAAAGATGAAGGAAGAATTTTTTAAGGATCTTGAAGAAGAGATACAGTTTCCTGAAAAAGGCATATTCAGCAAGGTAATTGCAAAAACAGACAATTATGATTCTACGCTGATGTGTCTTTCTGCGGGCACCGAGATAGATGATCATACATCTTCAAAAAAAGGTATTGTTATTGTGCTGAAAGGAAAGGGTATGTTTAATCTTGCTGGAAAATATATTAAGATGAAGCAAGGGATGTTCATATCCATGTCTGCAAATACTGTGCATTCACTTAAAGCTGAAGAGGACACTGCAATACTTCTTTGCCTTGCCAAAGGTGATAAGATTGTATGAAAGTATATATAGAAAAAATAGCAGCCAGAATGAATCATATACTGGAAAGAATACCTATAATCCTGCAAGGGCTATTTCAGGATGGGATTATCTTTACAACAGAAGATAAGATAAAATATTTAAATGGGCAGGGAATACCATCTAAACAATAGGAGGTATAAAATGACAAAGACTGAAGAAAATCTAAAAGCTGCATTTGCAGGAGAAAGCCAGGCAAGGAACAAATATACATTCTTTGCAAAAGTGGCGAAAAAAGAAGGCTATCATTACATAGCAAAAATATTTGAGGAAGCTGCTGAAAACGAAAAACAGCATGCAAAAGACGAATTCAAGCTGCTTGATGGGATAGGAAACACTGCTGCTAATCTCAAAGCTGCTCTTGAAGGAGAAAGCCATGAGACCATGGAGATGTATCCTAAGTTTGCGAAAGATGCTGAGGAAGAAGGACAGGAAAAAGCTGCTGAACTTTTTAAGAGGATCGCTGAAGTAGAATCGCAACATGCAAAAAGGTATGAAAAGCTTCTTGAGATGGTAGAAAAAGGAAACGTGTTTAAGCGTGAGAATCCGATAAGATGGAAATGCTCAAAATGCGGATTTATACATGAAGGAGAAGAACCTCCTGAAGTGTGTCCTTCATGCAAGCACGCCAGGGAGTATTACGAGCCTGAGTGTATGTGTTTTGAAGAAGGATGCAGGGAGTGCAAGTAAGATGGCTAAACAGGACAGGATATATAGGTGCAGCTTATGCGGAAATGTTGTAAGTGTTATAGAAGCGCATGATGGAGAACTTGTCTGCTGCGGAAAGCCTATGGATCTTCTTTCTGAGAAGACCGAAGATGAAGGACAGGAGAAGCATGTTCCTGTAATAGAAAAGACAGATGCAGGGATAAGGGTCAAGATAGGAAAAGTGCCTCATCCGATGGAAAAAGAACATTTCGTAGGGCTTGTACAGCTTATGAAGCCTGACGGGATAGTTATAGGAAAAAGGCTCAATCCTGATCAGAAACCTGAAGTTGAATTCTGCTGCCTTGCAGACACAGAGAAATTAAAAGCTAGGATATACTGCAATATGCATGGACTTTGGAAAAGCAGATGATATGATGAGATCATATCTTTTTCTTTTTTTATACTGAAAAAAGCAGAATACCTGCAACTTTATTTTTGGGATGGGTGCTTTGCATTTTTTGTACAAGAAACCCTTGAGGATTTCTTTGCATCCTAGAAATAAGCCTGTCATAGAAATTGCATTTTTATACTCCTTATCTCAGTGGAATGATGCAATTTCGGCTGATTTCTATGATATTTATAATATCAAAAACGAATGATTTATATTTAAGAAGTTAATTCTAATGCTTATGGTGCTTATAAAAAAAGAGGGAATAGTTCTAGAGCCGAGAAAATTCAAATTTGAAGAAAGCGGTGTCCTGAATCCAGGATGTATAAAAAAAGGGAATAATGTGCATATGTTCTACAGGGCTGTAGCTAAAGGAAATCTCTCTAGTGTAGGCTACTGTAAGTTTAAAGGGCCCTTGGATGTTGAGGAAAGATGGAGAAAACCTATATTAAAGCCTGAGAATCACTATGAGAAGCACGGGATAGAAGATCCAAGGATTGTGCATATCAACGGCAAATATCATCTTACATATATGGCTTATGACGGAAAGGATGTTACAGGAGCTTATGCTGTAAGCAAGAATCTTAAGAATTTTGATAAAAAAGGCGTAATTGTCCCTCTTATCCCTTATGCTGAAGCGATGAAGCTTATGGGAAAAAGAAAGAATAAAAGGTATAGGTGTTTTGAGCTTTATGACAGGGGAGAAAAAGATACAGAAAAAACAACGCCGGTCTGGGGGAAAGATACAGTATTGTTTCCTAAAAAAATAAAAGGAAAATATGTTCTTATGCACAGGATACTGCCTGATGTGCCTTTGATAAAGTTCAAGAGATTTAGTGATCTTACTGTAGATTATTGGAAAGAGCATTTTAAGGATCTCCCTAAGAATGTCATGCTCAAAGCAGAAAGATGGTTTGAATCAAGGCACGTAGGCGGAGGATGTCCGCCGATAGAGACAAAAAAAGGATGGCTTATAATATATCATGCTGTAGAGAAAAGAGAGAAGGGAAAGGTCTACCGGGGTGCTGCTGCTTTAGTGGACAAGAAAGACCCGACAAAGATAATAAGCAAGCTAGATTATCCCCTGATAAGCCCAGAGATTGGATGGGAGCAGAAAGGAGAGGTTGGAAATGTAGTCTTTCCTACAGGGCATGCTGTCTTTGGAAAAAAGCTTTATCTATATTATGGTTGTGCTGACAGCAGGATAGCTGCTGCTTCTCTTTATATAGATGAGCTTGTAGATGAGCAGGAAGATAAAGGAAAAAAATAAATTATTTCTCTTTTTTAACTGTACTTATTCCCAGCAACTTATAAGGCAAGCAAAAGCCTGTCAGAATCGTAAATATAATCAGTGCAGGGATAAGGTAAAGCCACGGGCTGGAGATATAAGCAAGTACTATGAATATCAAAGCTGCTATTGCCCTTATAGTCTTATCTGTCTTTCCGATATTCTTTTCCATCTTATTCGCCTACTTCTTCTTTGACCTCTTCTTTTCCCGATTCCAATTCTTCTGCATGCTGCTTGTCTCTGTTAAGCAAAAGTGTCTGGAACTCTCCTACATGAGTCTTTTCTTCTTTAGCTACATCCAAAAGGATCTCTTTAAGGTTTTTGTCTTCTGTCAATGCAGCCATCTGCTCATATAAGTTAATTGCATCTAGTTCTGCGATTATTGCTGTCCTCAGTATCTCTGCGTCTATGTCCTTTTTGCCTATTTTTTCCAAGTTTATTGGTATTTTAGATAACATATTTAATCCTCCTTGTTTTTTTAGGAGGTAAATGGATTTTAGTTTTTATATCTTTTTATTTTGATGTTGAGGCTGGATTATTAGTTGCTCTGCAATAATGATCTCTAGGTCAACAAGCTGATTGTGATGATGATATTTCAATCTTAATTTTTAGGTCAGTTGATCTGGCTTGCTATAATGATTTTTCAATCTTATCTTTCTAATTTAACAATCTGCTTTGCGATCAGAATCTTCAATCCTAATCTATAATCGAACCAATTTGAGCATTTGGTTCGAACTATAG
>CAYXHN010000058.1:0-8028 GCA_964464955.1 uncultured Methanosarcinales archaeon | reverse complement strand
TAAAGAAAAAAGTTAGAATATAAAGAAGTGTAAACTAAATATCAAATTGAACAATGATTTTGCCTGATTTCAAAAAGATATTTAAAAAACAGCAGAATATACCCCAATATGTCCTCATTAAAAGAAGTAAATGACCTGAATGATCATGAATTAGATGACATGTTAGGGGATCTCCTTCAGCTATTGGCAGATACTGAAAAAGGAAAGATATACCATGTTCCTGCAGGCCTAAACCACGAGCAGGCAGCTGCACTTCATCTTGGTTTTAGTGTAGCCGAGACAAACATATTAGACAGGGAAAATATAAGCAATCTTGTATCTGCTCACCTTGAGATAAAGGGTAAACTGGTTAATGGAGTGGTTTTTGGCAACAGCAGCCTGGAAAACGGCCATAATATCGAGCATACTGCCAAACAGAAAGCAACAGCGCAAAAACTGATAGAAGATCTCATTGAAAGAAGCAGAAAGTTAGGGGAAGTCAAAGTTGTTGAAAACCTAAGAAAACACGAATACTTTGTAAAATGATCACTTCTTTCTGCAGACAAAAATACAGTGGTCTTTTTCATAAGGATCGAGTTTCTTGAAATCTATGACGATCATGTGCTTTTCTAGTTTCTGTTTCACCATATCAAAAACAGGTCCTGGTTTTTTGGTTACATCTACACTTCTTGCCTTGACAGCCAATAGTCCGATACCATTCTTGTCCAGAAACCTCTCGCAGTTCTTAAGAAATATCTCTGCCTGCTCCCTTTGGGCGATATCCTGATATATAACATCGACCGGCCTTATTATCTTTTTCTTGTATTCCTGCGGCTGATTTGCATCAAACATCATAGGAGCCATATTTTTCCTTTCTTCGCATAAAAAGACCAATTCTCTAACTACTCTTGGTGCAAAATCCAGAGCAAAAACAAAACCTTCCTTCCCAACTATATCAGAAACATGCGAGGGGGTAGTTCCATAAGAAGCGCCCAGATAAAGGACTATGCTTCCTGGCTTGATGCCTATTTCTTTAATGCCTTTCAGTATAGCAGCAGCTAATTTACTTTTCCTTGGATCCCATGTCCTGTACTCTGCACCTTTTTCTTTTATAAGTTTCTCATCATAATTGGTTTTTCCCGGAACAAAGTTCATGGTAAGAACCTGCTTTCTTTTTCCCTTTCTTTTTTCAAAGACTCCTGAAAATTTAGCCTGTTTCATAATATATCCCTCTTTCTCAGCTCTCTTTTAAGCTGATTTCCATCCTTGAAATGTACAGCCCTCATACCTGCTTTTCTCGCACCCATTACATCATCCTTATAATTATCTCCCACCACAAGAACCTCAGAAGGATTTGCATCAAAATGATTCAAGACTGCTTTGAAGTTAGCAGGATTTGGCTTTATTGTCCCCAGCTCATATGAAAAAAACATCTTATCTATATGGTCTGCAATCTTTGATTTTTTTATCTGTTTTCCAAGATACTGGCTTGTGTTTGACAGAAGAGCAATCTTATACCCTTTTTTCTTTAGCTTCCTGAATAAAGGAGCAGCATACTTATAGAACTCATACTTTGATTCGTATCTCTTTCTTTTCGCTGCAAATTTTTCAATCTCCTGCTCACTGAAATGCTTTCCCAGAGCATCAAATAATCTTTTAAATCCTTTTTTGAAGGTAATATTTTTGAAGGTCTGAAGATTTTTTTCATATAACTTGAGGAATTTTCTTGGATCTTCATTGCATTCTCTGGAAATATTTTTCAGGCTTCCGGTTTTTTGCCTGTGATATGCAATAGTATCCCACAAGTCAAATACTATCACCTTGGTATATCTGCGCCCTTTTTTCATTTAAATCTCCCTTCGATCTCTTTTCTGAACTTATCTCCGATAAATTCCCCTTTAAAATAATCAATCTTTACAGCTAATGAGATTTTGTCGGCGACAGCTCTTGCAGCCTTTCCTTTGTTTTTAGCAGAGGCTACAATTGGATGTTCATGTATTATCCCGTGTTTCGGCGCCCTGGCTCCTGTTTTCATGTGCCTAAACATAGCCTTCTCAGCTCCAAGAAGCTGAACTGTAGAACTGGGAAACAGCATCAGCCTTTTGATATCTCCTGCCAATGCGATAAGCTTTGCTCCTATAGCGACGCCTGCAACAGCTGTAAGATTAGGGCAGACCTTATTCATAAGTTTTCCAAGATACTCTTCCTTGGATTTTCTTTCAGAAAATATCTCTCTAGCCTTAAAAGCTATGCTCTTTATCTCTGCAAGATCCTCTTTTCCAACATCAGCACCCATAGAATCCTTTTCTTTTTCATCTTTTCCTTCAAGCATCAATTCGATAAATTTTGCATGATCCTGCACTCTTCTTGAAAATTCAGGATTATAAAGCTCATACCATTCTCTAAGCCTTTTCATAAGAATGTTGAATATCCTGTCCAGTTCCCCCATATAATTTATGGTCTGAAGTATAAAATTTTCATCACTGACAGATTCTCTCATCTTCTGCTTTGTCTCCCTCAGGTTAAGGCTGTAAAGGTCTTTAAATCTTCTGTCCATAAGATTGTGTTAATCGGGTTATTATTTAAAGCTTATGATAAAACTATCCTGGCAATAAATACAAAACTTTTTATATAAAACCAAACAACCAGATAACATGAAAAAACTGTTAAAGATAAAATTATTGGTAAGCCTTATACTGGCACTATATTTCAAGATAAGGGATTCCATTGTAATTGGGGGCTTTGCCTGCGGATTAAGGCCCTATAATTGTTCATTCTTCCAGTTTATCATACAGATCATTGTATGGTTTGCAGTTATCTTTCTAGCTTTATTCCTGATAATCTGGGGAGTAAAAACTTTCTTTAAGAAAAAATTTTCAAAAAACAAGAAATCCGGCAAAGGAAAAAAGAAGAGATCAAGCAAAAAAGAGAAGACGTCTAAAAAAGAAACCTCAAAAGAGAAAGAGGAAAAAAACGATGAGAAAGAACAGCCTGAAAAAAATAAGGATCAGGAAAAAGAAGAGATCATCGATATCTAAAGTTTCTGCCTGTTGAATTTCCCTTTATATTTTGCTTTTCCATCTGTCCTTTCAAACATGATTTGGCATATCTTCACATCAGCCTTCAGGGTAAGCCTGTTCTCACTTAGGTTTTTTATCTCAAGTACCTGTTTATTGTCTATACCTGGCTGAACAAAAGCAGCAGTTGAATGTATAAGCATCCCAAGCCTTGCGAATCTGCTCCTTCCTCCAAGCCATCCGCAGATATTCTCAGCAAGCTTTATCCTTTCTTTAGTTATCCCAAGAACAAAATCGCCCGGCTCTAGGACCAGTTCTTTCGCCCTCTTAAGCTGGCTTATATCCTTATAGTTTTTTCCTTCATCTACCCCTACAGTCAGATCCTTTTTGAATATCCTAAACCGATCATCTAGTGTAAGGTCCACAGATGCCGGACCTATATTTTTTTTGTCAAACGGATATATGGCAATATCTTTGTTCTTCACTGCCTCCAATATCTTTTCTTTAGTCAATATCATTTTCTTGATCTGTCTTGGTTACTTGACGATGCTGCCCCTAAATTTCTTCCCATCCAAAAATTTTCGGAAATTATGCAGGTTATTTCCTAAGAAAATAAGTTTAAGTCCCAGCTTGGCTCCTTCTTTTGCAGCTACAGGATCAAAAGGAGTATTCATGCCAGGTATCCATTTGTCTCCGACTATGTTCATCAATCCTTCCCAGTCTGTATTTTCTATCTGTTTTGCATTCTTATGGATGTCTGGATTCTTATCATAAAGATGATCTATATTGGTCATATTGATGACAGTATCTGCTTTATAGGTCTTTGCCAGCCTTACTGAATCATAATCAGTAGAGAATCCTGGCTTCCAGCCTGCACCTATAAGAACATTATCAAATTTCACTTTTTTATCAGGATTCTTTATAAATTTTTTATATGCAATATCTTTAAAGATCGC
The DNA here is from genome assembly GCA_964464955.1 of uncultured Methanosarcinales archaeon. Classification (GTDB taxonomy): domain Archaea; phylum Nanobdellota; class Nanobdellia; order Woesearchaeales; family WJKL01; genus WJJM01. The sequence continues at coordinate 4,076 of CAYXHN010000058.1, read as the reverse complement.
CTTTAGTAGATGTGCATTGAGCCTTGTAGAATGTATTCCCAGCCAGTCAAGATCATCGTTATCCAGTTCTCTAACAGAGTCAGCAGCTTTCTGGTAATTTCTTGCTGTGCTTCCTCCTCCTGTGATCAATATAAACTTAAATCTATCTGTATAATCCCTGACAAGTTTGTTCAACTCCTTCAGAAAACCGATATCTATATTGTCCGGAACGATTATACTCCCCCCTAAAGAGATCACGATTATCTTTCTTTTTACCATCCTGCATCACCTGCAGGGATAAGACAGCAGGATATTTCTTCTGCTGAAAAGAGTTTTCTAGGATGCATATATCTCCTCACTCTCTCAGAAATTGTTAATACCATTATTTTTATCATCTAAACCCCTTTTATCAGACTATAATCTAAAACTATTAAAACCTTACTCTTTCAAAAGTATCTCTATCACTGCAGCATAAGCAGGCCTTGTTATCAGGACACCGCCGCTTATTCCTATTATTGTTGTCAATGCAAAACCCTTCAGTAGCCCTGCTCCTGCAAACCATAAAGGTATCATCGCTACAAGAGTGGTAAAATATGCTCCCATGATAATACCAAAAGCCTTTTTTATCCTTTTCTTCCAGTCATATATCTCTCCTGAACTTCCTTCAAGGGTTTCATCAGTGATCACGACCTGATGGTCCACCCCTGTTCCCACTGCTATTATTATCCCTGCGATAGCAGCAAGGTCAAGATTCCATCCTATAAGCGAGGCAACACCTAACAGGATTATAACTTCAGTGATAGATGTAAAAAGCATCGGCATCGCTACTTTCAATCTTCTGTATCTCAGGAATATTACGATGGCGACTGCTGTTATCGCTGCAAGCCCTATCATGATAGAATTTCTTATGAACTCTGCCCCAAATACTGGGCTTATTGAATCTGTTTTTACTATCTCGAGCTTGACCGGCAGGCTTCCTGTTATAAGGATGGTCTGCATTTCTTTCATATTGTCAAGTGAATTGTAGACAGCTTCCTGCTGTGTAACTCCTACTCCTGAACCAGATATCGCTATCTCTGTAGCAGCATGTCCTTTAAGATCAGCCCCTATGTTGAGCTCGTCAACCTGTTTATTGTCAAGATAAAGATATAGCTTCTCACTTAGATATTGATCATTATTTTCAGTTATGACTTCGAGATCTCCTGTAGCATCAGCTTGTCTTTCAGCTGCTTCTGGTGTCAATGATATGGAAAACCTGAACTTGCAGACCCATTGGTCTTCTCCTGTTTTTCCGCATCCAGACATTGGATCTATTCCTGAGCAGTCAGCGCTCTTGCATACATAAGTTATATCATTTCCTCCTCTGAAAACTGTTTTGTTTCCTACCTTTGCTTCGAATTTTCCCTGCCTTGAAAGCAGCTCCTTGACTTCGCTTTCTTTTGCTCCTGCTATCTCTGCAACAACATATTGGTTTCCGCTAAGGTCGCCTGCTTCCCTGACTATGACATCGCTAAGCCCATATATGTTAAGCCTGTATCTCATATTGTCTATAAGCATACCCATCTCTTCATCGCTAAGTTCTTCCTCTGGCTGAAGAAGTACTCTTGTTCCGCCCTGAAGCTCAAGACCTTTCCTTATGTTTGTATGTGGAGAATCATAGACACTTAATCCCAGATCTTCTGTGCCCTCTACAATAATCTTGGTCTTGTTCCGGGTAACTTTCTTGGTGATGTTCTTTGTTGTATTGGTCTCTTCATCAAAAACCTCTTCAACAACTTCAACAGTTTCAGTTTCATTCAGGATTATTGTTTTTGTAGATGGCCGGGTCTTTAGCTTATACAATCCTTCATTTGTTTTTATATGGACTGTTCTGTTTATGTCCAATCCTGAAACTATCTGATGGTAGTCTGCTTCACTTTCTACAGGCTCGCTGTTTATTGCGATTATTCTCTCTCTGCTCATCGGAGGAGAATTTGGCTTTGGACTCTCTATGCCTGCTAAAGAAGCAGAGCTGTTTACAGCAACATTTCTTATAGTTGCCCCCTCAGCCCACGGGTTTGGATTGATAGCCACAAGAGCCAAGACTATAAAGATTAATGCGATTATGATCCTAAGATTCGTAAACATCTTTTTAGCCTTATCTTTCATCTTTTATCCCCTTCTTCAGGTACATCCTTAAGATCCCTACATTCTGTATCCATGTATTTATCATATCAACGACCAAGCCTATAAGCAGGATGATCATTATCTGTTTTATGACATCTGACTGTGCAAGTATCAATGCAACAACTATGGCAGTCATCGTTGTTATGTTCATAGTGAGTCCTGTTTTCATGGCCCCATAAACTCTTTCCATGACTGTTCCCTGTCTTCTTTTCAGCATCCGCGTTGTAAGAAGTATATCTGTATCTACACTATAACCTATAAGCATCAGAAATGCAGCTATTCCTGCAGTGCTGAGCCTCATCCCTGTAAGGTTAACTATAGACATGGTAACCACTATATCAGAAAAAGCAGCGAGTATGACTGCAAGACTTGGCACGAATGACCTGAAATAAAAAAACACTACTATCCCCATGAATATGAAAGCAATTATCATAGCCTTTACTGTCTCCTGAAAAAAACTTTCTCCAAGGCTGCTTCCCATTATTTCTATGTTGTACTCTTCTTTTTCCAGGCCCATCTCCGACTCTAAGTCTCTTATGAGCTTGTCTGATTCAACACCTGTAGCTTCGACTATTGTCCCCACCTGCATTCCTGCTTCTGACAATGCTCTTACATGTATGTCTGCTCCTGGAAACCTGGAATCCAGATTGCCCTGCAGTGCAGAGATATCAGCGCTTTTCTCTATGGTTATGCTCAATCCACCTTTAAGGCTCACGCCCTTGTTGATAAAATCTCCTGTGCTTATGCCCTGGGCTGTAATCTGAACAAGTGCAAGAACCAATAATGCTATAGGAATCACTAATAACTTCTTATAGTGGCGTTCGTATATTTTCTTGATAATATTCATGGACTCTACCTTTTTATCCAAAAACTTCAATTTATTTAAAAATCTTTCTGCTTTCAAACATGCTTGCCCTTAGAACTCCTGACTGCAGATATAAATCCATTGAAAAGCGGCTCTGGCTCTAATGGCCGGGAGTTAAAACATGGGTGCGCCTGAGTAGCTAAAAAATAGGGGTGGTTTTTCAGTTCTAATATCTGCATGATATCATATTTAGGATGCTTTCCGCTGAAAACTATCCCGCTTTCTTCCAGCTTAGAGACATATTTGGGATTTACTTCATATCTATGCCTGAACCTCAGCCTTATATTCTCTTTCCCGTATAATTCATAGGCTTTTGTGCCTTTCTTTATCTCTACGTCCTGTCCTCCAAGCCTCATGTTTCCTCCAAGGCCTTCTATCTTCTTTTGCTCAGGAAGTATATCTATTACCGGCTCCTGTGTTTCGGGCTCCAGCTCAGTTGAATTTGCATTCTCCATGCCTGCTTTAACTCTTGCAAATTCTATCACAGCCATCTGAAACCCAAAACAAAGCCCAAGGAAAGGTATCTTTTTTCTTCTTGCATACCTTATGCATTTTATCTTTCCTTCAGCTCCCCTTTTCCCAAAGCCTCCCGGAACAACAAGCCCGTCAACATCTTCTAAAGCTTCCTTTTCTGAGAGCTTCCCTTCCTCTACAGCAGTTGTCTCTATATATTTGATCTTTATCCTAAGATTGTTATGCGTGCCAGCATGTTCCAGTGCCTTCAATATAGATGCATAAGAATCATTAAGCCCTGTATATTTTCCTGCTATTCCTATGGTAACTTTCTCATCTATATTTGTGTATTTATCTGCAAAGTCCTTCCATCTTTCCAGCTTTTTTTTCTGCTGCCTGTTGCTTATCTTTGAATTTAGTCTTAAAAGATTTATGACCATATCATCTGCCCTGAGTTCCTTAAGCAGAAGCGGAGCCTTGTAAACAGTATCAGTATTATGCAGGCCGATTACATTTTCAACATCTACATTAGAATATAAGCTTATCTTTTCCTTTATCTTGTCAGTTATCGGATTGCTTGACCTGCAGACCATCATATCGGGCTGTATTCCCA
>CAYXHN010000057.1:6156-8278 GCA_964464955.1 uncultured Methanosarcinales archaeon | reverse complement strand
CAATAGTTAATCTTGCTAAGGACAAAGAATATATGGTTGCTCTTTCTGGAACCCCTGCTCCAAACGGTATGAAGGATCTTGAGGTGGCATTTACTCTTTTAGGGGAATATGACGCTGATAAGATCAAAGCAATCATCAAGAAAAGAAAAGATTATGATAAGGACAAAGATATATATCTTAACTTTGAGAAAAGATACGGGGAAGACCCAAGATGGATAAGAGATGCTTTGCGTAGACATATGTTAAGAAGGAAATCAGAGCTTGTACTTGACCTTCCAGATATGAAAGATAATGACCTGATGATAGATCTTAACTATGATCACAGACAGCTATACCAGGCTATACTTGATAATTATGATCTTAACCACACTAATAAGATAATAGCATTAAGAAAATGTCTTTTAGATCCTGATCTGCTGCTTATAGATGATGCACATAAGAAAACATTCAGTCATCGTCCTGATCTTATAGAAAAAGTGGAGAATCATGAAGTTAAATCACATAAGTATCAAAAGTTGGAATCATTAGTAGAATCAACAACAAAGGATGGAAAAACAATAATATTCACAAGCCTTTTCAAGAATAAAGTAACCCCTGAACTTGAGGCAAGATTCAAAGAAAAATACGGAGCATTAAGAATAGATGGAGACATTAAGAGTGCTGACAGAAAATGGTCTGAGAAAAATATATGTGAACTTGAAGATAAGATAAAAATAGGCAAGGACAGGCTAAAACATATAATCAATAAAGCAGATGGAAAGATAAGCGAAAGAGAGATCATAAGAAGACTTTTCATGGAATATGATGAATATAAAGTCCTTGTAGCAACAACAAGAACCATGAAAGAAGGGGTTTCACTTACAGCTGCAAATAATGTTCTATTTGTAGACAAACCTTATACTGCTGCTGAATTTTATCAGGCCTGCAAAAGAGCCCATAGAGAAGGCCAGAAAAGAGATGTGAACATATATAGCCTTAGTGCTATAAATTCCATGGACGAAGGGATAAACAGCCTGATAACAGAGAAAAAAAGGCTGGAAGAGCTCATGATAGATGGGGCTCCCCTTACAGAAGAAGAGAAAAAGACGCTTTCTGAAAAAACAAACAGTAAATCCAAGCATATAAAACAGTATCTTGATCCAGAAAAGAATGTGCTTATGAAACTCTTTGGTGCATTAAATTCTGCAGGGTCAGAAAAAGTAGTCGATATACTTTTCAAAGATAAAAAAACAAGAGGGTTGTATGCAGATCATTATATAGACAATCCTTGTGCACTTCATACAGCTCATCTTGTGAAAAACATAATGGATAAGACAGGATCTGATCCTGAAAATATCCTTGATCTTGCAGCAGGCTATGGCCTGACATCAAGAGTTACAGGCAAGAAAACAGTCAATCTGGATATAAATCCTTCTATGTTGAATAGAGCTTCTCAGATAAATCCAGAAAGTAGCAATACTATAGGTTTGATGCAATCGCTGCCTTTTATGAAAGAATCTTTTGACACTGTTGTCTTTTCTTTGGCTATGCATTATTCTACTCCAGAAGAAAGACCTAAAATGATAGAAGAGATAAACAGAGTAATGGAAACAGGAAGCCAGCTTATAATTACCTTGCCTAAGTCAAAGGTTGATGAAGAGGGATCTAAAAACATGATTAAACTGATGAAAGAAAAAGGTTTTTCTGCAGATAAAAAACAGACGGGATTTGTTAAAAATAAGACTGAAAATTTTGATGTTTTTGTATGGGTTGGCAATAAAGTTGGAGAGCCTTCCCAAGGAACAGAAAAATTAAATCTATCTCAAAAAGAGATCTTTGTAGAAAAGATGCCTTCAGAATATAAGAAAGTGCATTCTGCAAAAGAGAAGCCAGGATTTAATTTTCAGTTCAGGAAATATAAACCTGGAAAAAAACAAGATAAGAAGATAATTGAAAAAGAGCAGGATGGGAAGTTAGAGACTCCCAAAAAATGCCACTCTCCTGGCAAAGAAAAAACTCCAGAATATAATGGGTCATATACTATAGATAAACATGGAAATGTAGATATAATAAACTAAAATGACACTGGAAGATAAGATAAATGCAATTGGAAAGCTGATGAAAGATGAAACTATAGATGAAT
>CAYXHN010000057.1:1673-6056 GCA_964464955.1 uncultured Methanosarcinales archaeon | reverse complement strand
TGGAATCAATTATATTGTTCAATTGGCAGCAGAAGAAAGGCCTGAGATATTGGAGAATTGGAGATATAAGGGCAAGAGATTAAAACCATTATAAAAACCCCATCTTTAAATATTCTTAAACAATACGATTACCAAGATGGCAAAGAAAAAAACTATTGACGATTTTTTTAAGCCAACATCATTGGATGTTGCTGAGAAAATGATTGGAATGGATATAGAATACGATAATGGAATATACACTGTGAGTGCTACAAAACCATATTTTGGAGAAAGTAGACAGACAAAAAACAAGGCAAGACAGATGTATGGCGGAATAATGATGTTCAATGTGAGAGGGAATCCTCATTTCTGTGTATCAACTGGAAAAGACCTTGTTCAGGATTATTTCCTTATACACGGACTTATAGGTGAAGAAGGAGAGCAGATCAAGAATGCGAAAGGTGTTTCAGAAGCACTTGAATTAGATTATTCAGATGAAGGAAAAAGATTTGCAGATATATTTAATCTGACTGGAAAAACACAGCCAAGCACATTCAAGAAAAACAGCAAAAGGAAAAAGAATTCTGAAGCTTCAACTTGCTTGGGAGTATATGAATTAGCCAAATAACAACATTTATATAACTCCTATTTCTTATATCTTTTATCAATATACAGAGGTGCAATCAAAATGGACATGCCAAACTCAGTGGATGAATGTTTTTATTTTACTAACAGAACTTTAGATAATGGAGGGAGCATTATAGCATGGGTATACAAGCCAGACTGCCCTGAATGCGGAAAAGCGAAGCTTGGAAAGCCTGTTGATCCAAAGACAGGAAAGATAAAAAGAAGGTCAAAAGAATATGTCTGTCCTGAATGCGATTATACTATTTCAAAAGAAGAGCTAGAGCCTACTCTTGATGTAGAGATACAATACAAATGCCCTCACTGCGGAAATGAAGGAGAGACAACAACTGAATACAAGAGAAAGTCATTCAAGGGAGTTCCTGCTTATGTCTTCAAATGCGATAAATGCGGAGAGAAAATAGGCATAACAAAAAAGATGAAAGAGCCTAAGAAATAATCTTTTTATCTTTTAGAATCAAATTCTGAATGGTATTTTTTATACTTGAAATTGCAATACATAGATATATCTAATCCTGAATCCCACCCGAACACATGTGTAAAGCCAGTATGCAGGATATTTCTCAGGTCAGAATCGTTTGATATGATAGCCACCCTTTTTCCCTCTGATGCGCGCTCATGAGCTTTTACTACAATTTTTTCGTCTGTATAAAGCTCCTTCCTCCTTTTACCAGGCCGCTTCAATTCTCCTTTGTATCTAAAGCTGAAATCTCTTTTGATGTAATTTTTCTGTACAAGTTCTTTTACTGACTCCAAAACACCATCATATTTTCCGGCTGAAACGCAATTATCTGCTTCTTTTAGCAGATTATGATAATTATCAGCATAAAGCCTGAATGCGTTGAGAGTTTCCTCTTCTGCATTGCTGGTCTTCATCCTGCGATGTGTCTTTTTCTTGTTTCTTGAATATATCTTTTTTTGCTTTTTCTTTTTCTTCAGTATATTCTGATGAAATTTCAATTGTTCATTCAGTATATCCATATAATCTTCTGCTTCGATTATAACTTCAGGGATAATAGTGACCTTCTCACTGTATCTATGGATCATGCAGGCAATACCAGAAATAAACCCTATCTTTTTTGAAAGACTGTCATAATCTATGCTCAGAGTATCATAGCTGTCAAACAATGCTTCTGAAATACCTGCACCTTCTGCAGTCTCAAACCCAGAGGTATCAAATAGAAGAACATCTTTTGTTTCAGCTATGTCCTCAAGTTCAAAAAGCTCTGGTTTTTCCTGGATTTGCATCGGAGATCTCACTATAGGTCATAGGTAAGAGCAACATTCTTTGCTTTTTCATAATCCTGGATCCTTTTTACAGCAGCTATGTCTCTTGCTATCCTTTGATGGTATTTCTGAGAATAATTTCTTTGTTTTTTTCCTTCTTCAAGTTCCTTAAGCATCTCATTCCAATTGCCATCATAAAGAATTTCATTCAATTCCAATGTCATTTTTTCTTGTTCGCCAAGAGTCCTTAAGAAGTCCTTTGGCTTTAGTTTAGTATCTATGGTTTCAGTCATATTATCACCATATATAACCGAAGATCGCTTATTTAAAAATATGATGCTTTTTAGTAAGGAAAGAGTATGAAGGCCATCTGGTTTTTTATATTGAAACAGAGGATTGCCAACCAATGATAAACATAAAAGAAAGGCTTTAAAAGCGGTGATCCTATCATGGAGATATGGAAAAAGAACACAGGGTCCAAAAGCTGCTTTCGAATTACGGCTATTGTTCCAGAAGGAAAGCAGAAGAGCTCATAGAAAAAGGGATGGTAAAAGTAAATGGCAGGACTATCTCTCTAGGAGATAAGGCAACTGAGGATGACAAGATATATGTTGACGATAAGATCGTTAAGAAAGAAGAGAAAGTCTACCTTATGTTCAATAAGCCATTGAGATGCGTAACTGCATTAAAAGACGCTGTTTTTGATACTGTGATGGACCATATAGACATAAAAGAAAGGGTTTTTCCTGTAGGGCGGTTAGATTATAATACCTCTGGGCTTTTGATCCTTACCAATGACGGAGATTTTGCAAACAGGATAATGCATCCAAGATATGAGACAAAGAAAACATATCTTATCGGACTAAAAGAGCCTATCCCTGAAGAAAAGATAAGACTATTAGAAGAAGGAGTTATGCTCAAAGACGGCAGGACAAGACCTGCTAAAGTAAAAAAGAAAGGCAATACTCTTGAGATGACTATACATGAAGGGAAGAATAGGATAATAAGAAGGATGTTCGAGAAGATAGATGTTCCTATAAGATTTCTTCAGCGTATAAATGTGGGCAACCTGAGCCTTGGTACATTAAAGCCGGGAAAATACAGATTTTTGGATAAAAAAGAATTAAAAGAGATGACAAAAAGGTAATTTAATGATCCAATGCCGAACCTGGTTCATCTATTGCCTGAACAATAACAATCATAGTAATGCATTTCTTTGATTTAAAGGATAATATAGATCTGATGGGCATGGACCTGTTTTTTAGGATGAGTCTCTATCCTGAGCTTCTGCGAGTTAAGATATCTTATTTGATCCTTTTTTCATCTATGTGTGTTTGTGCTATCCTGATCTCAACATAGCTATCGACCATAATAGATTTCAGATGCATTTAGCTTTTTTAGATATTCCTTATGGCTTGTCATCCATGATAGGATAGATGGAGAGTTATTGGACCCTCTGAAAACTCCCTGCTAAAATTTTCAATAATAAAAAAATAAAGAAATATATAGATACTCTAATAGTGTTCGAACAGTGAAATTCAATACTTTCTGTTGAACCTTCCGCGGTTATTGTTTCTTTGGCCTTTTCTGGAATTTCCTCTCTGGCCTCTGAAACCTCTCCTGTTATTTCTTCTTGAACCGTATCTTGTGTTGAACTTTAGCCTTGGGAATTTTTCTTTCTCAAGCTTTTTTACTTCAAATCTGTTCCTGTCAAGAATCTGCGAAAAAGCATCATGATCCTTGTGGCTTAAAAGTGTTATAGCCTGTCCTTCATCTCCTGCTCTTGCAGTTCTTCCAACCCTATGGATATACTCCTGAGGATCTTTAGCCAGGTCATAGTTGATAACATGCTTTACATCCCTTATGTCAAGGCCACGAGCAGCAACTGCTGATGCAACAAGCACCCTGAACTTTCCGTCTCTAAACTCTTTCATGACCTGAAGCCTCTTGCTTTGGGTTAGCTTTCCATGAAGCTTTCCTACCTGGAATTTATTATCTCTAAGGTTCTTTGCTACAAGATCAACTGTAGAGATTGTTGAACAGAAAACTATAACATGGTCTTCATGCTTTTTCAGAAGATGCGCAAGCAGTGAAAACTTCTCATGCTGCTCTACATCATAATAATACTGTTCAAGAAAATCTTCCTTGACATATGATTCAGCCTTTGCTACAACAGGATCATGCATATGTTTCCTCTTGAGCATATCTATCTCGTTTGAGATAGTGGCGCCGAAAAGAAGCATCTGCTTTTCTTTTGGAGCCTGACTTATGATCTTCTCTATATCCTCGATGAATCCCATCTCCACCATCTTGTCTGCTTCGTCTAATACTGCTATCTTTATCCTGCTAAGATCTAAAGTTCTTCTCTGCAGGTGATCAAGAAGCCTTCCTGGTGTTCCAACAACTATGTCTGCTGTTTTCAGGGCGTCTATCTGAGGATTGATCCCGACTCCGCCAAAAACCATGGCTGCCTTAAACCCGAGATATTTTCCGAACTTTTCCAGCTCCCCGGTTATCTGGACAGCGAGCTCT
>CAYXHN010000057.1:0-1663 GCA_964464955.1 uncultured Methanosarcinales archaeon | reverse complement strand
CTCTCTTGTGGGAGTTATTATCAATGCCTGTATACCTTTGCCTTTTTCTATCTTCTCAAGCAATGGAATAGAGAATGCAGCTGTCTTACCAGACCCTGTTCTTGACATTCCTATAACGTCCTTATCTTCAAGGACCAAAGGGATTGCTTTTTTCTGTATGTCGGTCGGTTCTGTTATTTCCTGCTCTTCCAGAGCTTTAACTATTTTTTCATTTATTTTCAATTCTTTAAATTTCATTTTTCTTTCTCCTTGGAAACTTACAATTTAAAACACGCTTAAAGGAGTTTTAATGAACAGCTTCTTGAGCTGTTGAAACAGAATTAGTAATTATTTACCATCTGTTTCTGCCTTTCCAATTATTATATCAAAGGGATTCAGAGAGGATTTATAAAGCTTTGGTTTTTACTCAGATTGATCTTTCCACATCTGTCTGTCTTCACCAGAATATTTGCCGTGATCTTTTTCCCAGCACTCCAGACATAGCTTTAACTTATGCTTGATAAACTTAAATTTTCCGCACCTTGGACACTTTTTCTTGAAATTTGGTAGATTTGCCATAATATCATTAAGTATGGGGCCTTTATAAAGGTATGGGATGTGCAGCCTAATCCTTTTTGCCTGCAGAGAAGAATGAATTCTCAAAGAGAGGAACATTTAAATAGTTGAAGTTTTATATTTTTTTAAAAAGAGCAGGAGGTGATTATTATTCCAAAGAAAAAAAGATGCGCAGCAAAGACTAAGGCTGGAAAGAAATGCAAGAACTATGCTTCCGGAAGGTCAAAATATTGTGCAGCTCATAAAAAGAAATGATAATTGCTGATTAAAAAAATAATTTATTTTTTATTTTTTATTGGATTTCCTATGCTCTCAATCTTCTGATTATAATTTCCTGCTATATAATTGAACAGCACCTCTGCGTTCTGTGCAAGCTTATATCCTGAGTAGATTGTAAAACCTGCCAGAAGCACAGCTATCGCAAAACCCACTATCTTAGCAGTATGATGGCCAGGCATGTGTCCTGTATCAAAAGAAAATGAATCTTTTTTTGATATCTTAAATGAGGCAGCCGGCTTTTCGTATCTTTTTATCATTTTTTCATAATGCTTTGCAGCCTCTTTTCTTCCCTCTGACTTGAACTCTTTTATGAACTCGTCTATAGAATCCTTGTTTTCATCTATCTGTTTTTCAATATAGGGAATATCCTGTCCTTTTATCCTTCCTTCTATGCTGTGGATAAGATCCTGGATACGCCTGTTCTTCTTGGACATATCAAAGTATAACAGATGATTATTTAAAAAGATTAGTCAAAATCTGTCAATCCCTCTTGGATATCTCAACCGGAGAGGCAGGATGTATTTGTTAATGGTCAAATATTTTTAGAATTCTTGTCAAGACTCAGAGTATGATCCAAAAGCTGAACTTCATTGAACGACTAGAACTCTGTCAACATCTTCTGCATTTTGCCGCCAACTTCAATAAATGGTTTGGCCCCTACGTTTTCCGCCGTAGCCACGGATATGCAATGTGGAACTAAAGTTCCACTGAACGACTAGAACTCTGTCAACATCTTCTGCATTTTGCCGCCAACTTCAATAAATGGTTTGGCCCCTACGTTTTCCGCCGTAGCCACGGATATGCAATGTGGAACTAAAGTTCCACTGAA
>CAYXHN010000056.1:0-8386 GCA_964464955.1 uncultured Methanosarcinales archaeon | reverse complement strand
AAAGCGTCTGTAACAGACCCATATGAGAACAACATGGGTAATGTATCAGCAAACATAACAATGGGTGGAAATTCATCTGTGATATCCCTTGCCTATAACAATACCTCCCAAAGATACGAATCAGCATATTCCAACACTACATTAGAAGGCATATACATAATACAGTTCATAGCAAATGACACTTCAAACAACATAAACAACACAGAATCAGTCTGGGTAAATGTAAGCTCACAGGCAGATGTCATAAACCCTTCTGTAGAAATACTCAACCCAACCTCTGGCTCAAGTTATGTACAGCACTTTAATGTCCCTATCTCTGCAAATGTTTCAGACAACGGCAGGATAGACAGCGTATTTATGAACATATCCTGGCCCGGCAATTCAGAATTGTGCGAAGGAAAGCTAAGGCTCATGTATGACAGTTTTGACGATGGGGATATCTTTGACAATTCCTCAGGCTATAACTGGACACTGGAGATGGGCACATGGGGAGCCATGGATGGGGAGATAGAGACAGAAGTAGCATCTAATGTAAGATCTCTTATCTCTGCAGGAGACCCTTCCTGGACAGACTATATCTTTGTCTCTAAAGTAACAGAGAACAGCAGAGGATCTTACGGAGATATTGACGGAGCTCTTGTCTTCAGGTTCCAGGACAAGGACAATTTCTACAAGATAGAGATGGACACAGATATCGGGCTCCATATAGACAGGCTCCTCGGAGGGACAGAATCTATCCTTGTAAGCGACACAAGCTTCACATACAAGACAGACACACCTTATATCCAGAAAGCTATGGTAAACGGCTCTGATATAAAGATAAAAGTGTATGAGGTTGGAACCCCTGAGCCGGATTGGATGCTTTCAGTTACAGATTCCAATATAGCTTCAGGAAAGATAGGCTACACTGTCTACAGCGCGAACGCATCTATGGATGATCCAAGAGTAATACTTCTGGATGACCCTGATCCTGAAGATACAGACGGGATATATGACTGCTTATTTTCCACAACAAGCTATATAAGCAGGTATAATGTGACAGTAACAGCAGAAGATACAGGTTTAAACATCAATGATACAGAAAAGACCCATTTCTTTATAACAGACCCAACTCCTCCTTCAGTATACCCTGAAAGCCCTGCACCAGATACATACAATCCGCAGTCCATAAACTTCACATTCAACACCTCAGACAATACAGCCCAGGCAATGAACTGCTCACTCTATATAGATGATGCATATCAGGCCTCAAACTCTTCTATAATTCCTGGAACACTGTCTACAATCTCAGCATCAGGCATCTCAGAAGGATTGAATAAAGAATGGAATATAACCTGCATAGATATAGGCGGCAATACAGGAAGCGCATCAAGAATATTCAATATAGATGTAACATCTCCTTTTGCAAATATAACATCTCCTCTCAATAATAGTAATTTAACAGACCCAACGCCTGAACTGAGCATATTCTCTTCAGACAACTTAGCATCCAGTCTTGATTATAAGATATATGTGAATGGACAGTTCAATAGGTCAGGAACAATCCCTACAGGAGCCTCAACCATAACCCTGGACAAGCTTACACAGGCCACCCATAAGATAATCATAGAAGTATCTGACCAGGCAGGAAACAGCTACAACACTTCAGAGTTCTACATAACAATAGTTCCCCCTACAGTATACCTTATCTCCCCTGAGACCGATGCATATCTGAACAGGCAGGACATAAATTTCACATTCAATGTCTCAGATATATACGATAACCTTAACTGCTCGCTTTACATAAACAATATCCTCAACCAGACAAACGAGACAACAAATGAATCTGTACTTACAAGCTTTGAAGTTTTTGGAATATCTCCCGGAATTAACCAATCATGGATGGTCAGATGTATCAATCCTGATAGCGTTCCGGCAAACGACACAGCTTTATTTAGTATAGACCTTACCCCGCCTCTTTGGTCAGAAAATAAGACATATCCTGTCTCCCCTGCTTTTTATATAAAGGACGGGGATTATCAGTTTAACATAACCTGGCAGGATCGCTTGATAGAAAACATAACCTTTGAGCATAATTTCACAGGCACATCTAAAAACTATACAGCCTCAGGAACATCCCTCAACGAGTCATTTTACAATTACTCAGACATTGCAGCAGGAGGATATGCATGGAGAAGCTATTCAGAGGACAAGTTCGGAAATATAAACCAGACACCTTTATTTTCATATACTATATTGAAGGCAGACCCTGATCTTGCATTAACACTGGATACAGGCAGCAATATCAGCTACGGCACCCTGTCTTATACTTCCTGCACATCCCCTTACCCAGAAGTAAATGCAACATTATACAGGGACGGAAACCTGGTGGCAAACCCTGAAAATATAATACTCCCTGCAGGAGTGCACAATTATACATGCAATAATTCTATTACCCAGAACTATTCATCAGCATCTTTGTCAGATAATATCACTGTTTTAAAATCCTCATCATCCATAAGCCTCCTCCTGAACAATAATGACAGCAGCATAACTGTTGACGAAGGAACAACCGTAAACATAACATCAGAGATGCTTGTCCCTCTTTCAGGAGAAGTAAAGCTTTATCTCGACAGCAATCTTATCAACTCAGGCCAAAGTCCTCTAACTAACCTGACATTGTTCGATGATCCAGGCATATTCAACATAACCTCATCATATGATGAGACGCAGAACTATACAGCAAGCAAAGAGACATACTTCATAACTGTTCTGGATATAACTTCTCCGAAATGGAGCGATAACAAGACATCTATACCATCAGGCTCCCCCTATATTCCTGGAGCATCCTACCAGTTTAACATAACCTGGACAGACAACAAAGCCCTGGACAACACGATCATAGAGCATAACTTCACAGGAACCTTGGACAATTACAGCATGGCAAATCTAAGCTCTGAATATTATTACAGCTACAATGGGCTGGCAGCAGGAACATATACATGGAAAAGCTATGCAAACGACACATCCGGAAACTCAAACTCAACAGACAGCTGGAAATATATTATCAGCAGATCCCCTTCACAGTGCTTCCTGGCCGTAACACCGTCCTCTGCCCAATATCCTCAGCAGATAAACGCTTCCTGTTCCTGCACAAACCCTGAAACAACAGCAATACTTTACCGGAACAGTTCAGATGTAACTTCAGAGAAGAATGAGTATGTCCAGCTTGCTGCAGGAGATTATGTTTATGTCTGCAATACAACTTCTTCAGAGAACTATTCATCAGCATCAAATTCTACAACCTTAAGCATAGCAAAAGCATCATTGGCAGGAACTGTAAAAAATAATACTCCATTGACAGTAACTTATCCGACCTCAACAACCTTTTCATATACAGAACCAAACACCGGAGATTCAGATGTAATCTACAGGCTCTACAGAGATAATACAGATGTAACACCTTCAGACATGCAAACACTATCTGCAGGAACTTACACCTACAGGCTGAACACAACTTCAGGTCCTTTCCAGAACTATACAGCAAACTCATCCATAGATTCAAAGACCCTTAATGTCTTTCAAAATACTTCAAACACATGTACATTGACATCCTCGCTTGGATGGAATTACAGCTATGGCCCTTCAAACGCAACAACCCTGACCTGCTCATGCACAGGAGATGGGGCAACACACTTATATTTCAACGATGTTCAGAAGGACAGCTACAATAACTCTCCTATAGTTCTTCCAGCAAACCAGACAGGATATCCAGTTGTCTGCAACATAACAAACGGGACAAACTATGGATCTGCTTCAGATTCCAAAACATTGCATATATCCAGAGCGGCAACTGCTTTATCTCTGACATCCTCGCCTTCATGGACTGTCATCAATGGAACCCAGACAAATATCAGCTGCTTTGCAGACAATGATGAGGTAAATTTCAGCCTTTACAGGGATAACAGTCTGCTCAATTCCTCAGTCGGAGGGATATTGTCAGATGCAAATACATTTGGAGTAGGCTCATATGACTATGTCTGCAACACTTCCGGCTCTCAAAATTATTCCTCAGATTCAGAGGCAAACACCCTTGATATAGTAACAAAAACAATAGCAAACTGCTCTTTGTCTTTTGATCCTGTTTCAGGACAAGTATGGCCTGTAGATCTTAATGTTTCCTGCTACTGCGATAATCCTGAGACATCAGCATCATTATATAGGAATGGAACAAACGTGTCAGATGAGATAGACTCAAGTGTCTTACTGCCTGCCGGAGACTATGATTATGTATGCAATGCTTCTGAAACAGCGACATACACAAAAGCAGAAAACAGCTCATTATACACCATAAACAAGGCTCCAACAAAAGTAAATCTCTCACTTAACGGAAATGAGAGCAATCTTACGATAACCTATCCTGCTTCAGTTACAGCATCATTCTCCACATCCAGCCTTTCATCTTTCATGTACAGGAACAGTTCTGATGTATCCTCAGAAAACAACACTCCCGCGGTATTGGGAGCAGGATATTATAACTATACAGTCATCAATCCAGGCTCGCAAAACTATTCCTCTTCTTCAAAAACATTCATCCTGACTGTGCAGCAGTCATCCCCATCCTGCACATTAAGCTTTGCTCCGGCATCTCCTTCACCATACAACACCCATTTAAACGCTTCCTGTTCCTGCACAAACCCTGAAACAACAGCAAGACTTTACAGGAACGGTTCAGATGTAACTTCAGAGAACAACAAAGGTATAACCCTGGCAGCAGGAGATTATTCATATGTCTGCAACTCTTCTGAGACTCAAAACTACACATACCAGCAGGATACAGGATCATACTCAGTTATAAAAGCCAGCCACACCATCCATCTGGCCATCAACAGCTCAGAATCAGACAAGACATATACATATCCTGCCTCAACAAACACAACAGGCTGGCTTGAGATATCACAAGAAGATTCTTCTGCTAACCTTACAAGAAACAATATTGTAGCAGCATCTGGCTCCCCTGCAACAGAGATTATAGAGCTTCCAGCAGGAGAATACAATTATACTTACTCTTATCCTGAGTCCCAGAACTATACTGCCCAGAACCTGACAAGGACATTGCATATATCCAGGGCGGCAACTGCTTTATCTCTGACAGCCTCGCCTTCATGGTCAGAATTGAATGGAACAGAGACAACTGTAAACTGCTCAGCCAACAATCCTTTTGTAACTGCATCATTATACAGGAACAGCATCCTCATAGGAAACTCTATAGGCGGGACAATACCAGATGTACAGAATCTTACAGGAGGAACATACAATTATACATGCAACACTACAGGAAACAAAAACTATACTTCAGATTCGGTTTCAAACATACTGACGATAACTAATTGTACAGATGCAGATGCAGACGGATACTATGTTGAAGGAGGCCTTTGCGGACCTGTTGACTGCGATGATACAGATCCTTCTGTCTATCCTGGAGCAAGCGAGTTATGCGATGGAATAGATAATGACTGTGATGGTACAGTAGACGAAGGATGCGCATCAGGAGGAAGCGGAGGAAGCGGAGGAACAACACAGCCGCCAGCTCCACCAGTACCTCCGCCAGCTCCACCGGCAGAACCTCCTGCAGAACCTCCGACAGTGATAGTCCCAGAAGAAGAAGAGACGATAACAGACCCTGAGACAGGAGAAGAGACCACTGTTCCTCGCTATTCAGACAAGCAGCTTGACCAGATAAGAAAGATAACCAGCTATGATCACAAGACTCCTGATTCAGTAGTCACAGGCCAAGAGAAAAATATGACTGTAAGATTCACCAACAAAGGAAACACATCCATAGCAAACATAAGTGTCTCGCTTGAACAGCAGGATATTGAAGAAAAGCCACCTGTAATATTGCATCCAAGAAAGGTCTTCGGCTGGGATTTTATGAAGATGACTGGCTGGATGCTTGATGATTTTGTAAGAGAGCCTAACCTATTAAGATGGAGCATTTCAGATTCAGAAGATTACAAGATAATAGATCCAGGAGAGTCAGTAGACTTTAACATCCATCTTAAAGCACCTCTTATAAGGCAGGAAAGATTTATAGACCTTACGTTCAGGCTTAACTCTTACGGACAGACCATATATGAAGAAAGGATACCTATAAGGATCAACACTTCCGAGTTCCTTGTTCTTGTAGATGTTCATAACAACACAGGAACAGCCGACGTGTATATCCTCATATCAAATCAGGAAAAAGAAGATGCAGATTATTCTGTAGAGCTTGACATCAACTCAGAGCCGGATCCTGAATATCATCTTTCATCATCATTGTCTGGTCTGCTCATGGCGATGTTTGAAGGCCCTAACACACTTGTATCAGAACTATACGGCCCTTATAGGATCAAGGCTAAGAATACAGAACTTTTTGCATTTACATATAAATATACTGAAGAATTTGCAGGAGATTATTATATCAAATATGACCTGTATAAGAAGGATAAGATGATAAGGTCGGCTTCAGGCGATCTGAATCTTAAGACAGGATACCATTCAGCTCATGATCTCAATTCAGAATGATCAGATCAAAATGGAAAGCTTTATAAAAAAATAAAATAAAATAAAATCAAAGAGGTGAAACTGATGTATGTATTTGGCGTTGATATACCGCTTGTGGAGCTGTTATTTGCATTAGTTATATTTGGAGCATTTATCCTTCTGGAGATCACAGTCGTACTTATTCTTATCACATACCAGATGAAAAATTCAAAAAGGCTTGAATCTGAGATAACCAAGCTGACAAAAACATTGCTGCTGCTTGAAGATAGGGAGCTTAAGGAGATAGATAAGCTTGCTGATCTGGAAGAATCCGAAAGAAAGACCATATCAAAGTTAAAAGGAAAAGTAGAGCCAAACAAGAAGCAAAAAGAAAAGCCAAAAGAAGAGAAAAAAGGCCTTTCCAAAGAAGAAAGAAAAGAACTTTATAAAGAACTGACCAAAAGAAAGTCAAAAAAGTCAGATGGACTTTTGAAAAAAGTAGATCAGTTCCTCAAGAGGTGGAAGAAAAATGAATAATAATGTTGACGAATTTATATCTACTATTAATGAAGAGCTTAACAAGGAAAAGGAACATGCACTGAAAGCTATAAAAAATCTTGAAGCTCAGAAAGAGCATAAGATACAAAGCCTTGAGAAGAACCTAAAAGCTATAGAAGACAGGACAAAAAAGCTGAAAAATGTACTTAACAGCATAGAAAACCAATCAAAGGATATAACTGAGAGAATAGGTGAACTCAATAAGAAAAGAAAACAAAAAAAAGAAAGGCTTTCTGAACTTAAGACAGGCATCGACGCATTGAAAGGGGTTGATGAAGAGATACCTTCCTTGAAAAAAGAGCTGGATTCCCTTAAAAAGAAGAAATCAAAAAAAGAATCCCTGCTTACAAAGAAAAAATTCGAAACTCGTATAAAAAAAGCTTCACTTACAAGAAAAGAAAACGAGCTTAAGAATGTAAAGAAGCAGCTTGATCCTCTGGAAAAGAAGATAAAAGATCTTCTTGAAAAGAAAAAGCAGAAAAAAGAAACAGAAAAGCAGTTGAAAGAAGAGTTAAAAAAGCTCAAGTCAAGGCTTTCAACAGTGGAAAACTCCCTTGAAAAACTTAAAACCCAGATACCTCCGATCAAGGAGAACATAGAATCATTGAAAAGCAAAAGGTCATCTAAAAAGAAGATGCACGACCAGCTTAATAGAGAGATTAAGATGCTGAACAAGTCCATAAAAAGGCATACTGAATCTTTGTCTGACATCAAGCAGTCAAAACTGGCGCCCCTCAAAGAAAAGATAAAAGAGGTCAATGCCAAAAAAAGAGAAAAAGAGCAGAAAAACAAAAAGCTTCTCAGCCTGAAAAAAGAGCTTCCTGAAGTTTCTCAGAAGATCTATGATCTGAAAACCAGGGAAAAAGAGCTTGAGAAGAAAAAAACAAAAGTTCTTTCCCTGAAAAACAAGCTTATATTTGCTGAAAAAGCAAAACAAAAACAAGAGCAGAAGCTGCTTAATGTCCTTGAAAAACTGGAACAGCAGGAAGAAAAATTAAAAAAGACAAGCCTGTGATCGACCAGTCTTGAAAAATATCTATAAACTCTTTTTTTATTGAAAATTTCAGCAGGGAATTTTCAGAGGGTGCAATACCCTTCCATTCATGGTAAATTTTCAATTCTAAAAATTTACCAGTTCTAGTGCGGAGATAGGACAAGCGATAACCATCAGCAAATTTTTGTTATATGAACTCTATAACTCCATGCTGTGAAAATAAATACAATCAGAGACATTAAAAAACAAGTTCTACAGGAAGATTGAAAAAGAAAAAACCCAACTTTGACAGTTAAATAATTAAGAGTCCTTAGCTTGTTTGAATTT
>CAYXHN010000055.1:1566-8503 GCA_964464955.1 uncultured Methanosarcinales archaeon | reverse complement strand
GGCTGTGCAGGAACAGCGAAGCTGTGAGTGCCATGAATAGGATTGAAATTTAGTCTGCTATTTAGGAATATTAAAGAGTTAAATGCTATGGATAGGATTGAATCTTAAGTTGCTGTTTAAAGATATTAAAATATTAAATACCATAGATTATAAATTCTGATTACAAGGCAGGATCTCAAGAATACATACCAAAGCCTGACTGAGAGAATATATTGAAAAATTATCAGTGATGAGTTTTATCAAAAGATAATGATTGGGCATCTTTCATCAAAAACCGAATTATTTAAATATCATTAGGACCATTTTAACTGAAAAGAGGTATTATATGGTAAAAAACGAGAAATTCAAAAGCTATCTTCTTATAAGCGTATTTGCTCTTCTTATATTGTCTGTTGGATTTGGGATGGTAAACTTTGCTGGATATGGAAATATAGCAGGAAGAGCATATCATTATGAACATCCGACCCAGGTTTACGGAAAAGTTATCCCTGAACTTCAAGACGGAGCAATGATAAGATTTAAGGTTGATGGATTGGAAATAGCTTCTGCCCAGCTGAAGGACGGGAAATATGGTCATGAAGAAAAAGTGTTCTTTGAGATGGACAATCCAGCCACTTCCAGAAAAGAGGGCTATAAAAAAGGCGATACTGTTGATGTTTATATAGAAGATATAAAGATAGCTGAGATTTCTTATTTTAATGCTGTCAATGAGAAGGATATAACTGTCCCGGGAAGCAAGAGAACAGAAGTAAGCAATGCTGTTGCTGAAGTCATGCTCTGCAAGAGCAACTGGGAATGCACTGAATGGAGCAGATGCGAAGATGGATTACAGACAAGAGAATGTGTTGATATCAATGACTGCAGGTTCAAGAGTGAGAAGCCTTCTGAAGAAAGAGTGTGCATGGAGCCTGAGGAGTATGTAGAGCCTGCTGAGGAGATACCTGTTGCTGAAGAAAAATATGGGCTTGGAAGCATCGCAACAGGAGTCTTGATAATATTTGCAGTCTCTATCGTGTTTATCATCTTTAGAAGCGAGAAGAAGAAGAAAAGGTAATCCAGCAAAATAGAAACATTTTTTAATATTGATTGTTATTCTTAATCTAGTTCAATAAAGAGGTGTAAAATGACTATACTTAAGACTAAAGCAAGAGAGATTCTTGATTCGCGGGGCAATCCTACTGTAGAGGTTGAGATGCAGACTGAAGATGGAGTTGTCAGAGCTGCTGTTCCTTCCGGAGCATCCACTGGAAAATATGAGGCTGTAGAGCTGAGAGATGGGGATAAGGAAAGATATGATGGAAAGGGTGTCCTTAAGGCTGTTGAAAATGTCAACAAAAAGATAGGTCCAAGGATAGCAGGGATGAACCCTGCAGATCAGGAAGATGTAGATCAGGCTGTGCTTGAGCTGGACGGGACAAAGAACAAATCAAATCTCGGAGCTAATGCTATCTTAGGTGTTTCTATGGCTGCATGCAGGGCAGGAGCTTTGCAGAAACAAGTCCCTTTATTCAGACACATAGCAGATATTGCCGGGGAAAAAGGAAAAACACTTCCTGTTCCAAGCTTTAATGTTATCAATGGAGGAGAGCATGCAGGAAACAGGCTTGCTATGCAGGAATTCATGATACTGCCGGTCGGAGCCAAGAACTTTAAAGAAGCTATGCAGATGGGAGCAGAGACATATCATACATTAAAGAAGATAATAAAAAAAGAATACGGCCAGGATGCTGCAAACGTAGGGGATGAAGGAGGATTTGCTCCAGATATACAGGATAATGAAGGGGCATTAAAGCTTTTGAAAAAAGCTATAAAAAAAGCAGGCTATGAGGGAAAAGTGAAAATAGGCATGGATGCTGCTGCTTCTGAGTTTTTTAAAGAGGGAAGATATGACCTTGATTTCAAGACAGAAAAAAGCCCTGAAGTGATGCTTAAGACAGGAAAACAGATGATAAGCCTTTATAAAAAATTCATAAAGAAATATGATATAATCAGTATAGAAGATCCTTTTGACCAGGATGACTGGGACAATCATGCAGACCTCCTGAAAGAAGCAGGAGATGAGATACAGGTTGTCGGAGATGATCTTCTTGTAACTAATCCTGAAAGGATAAGGGAAGCTATTGAAAAAAAGGCCTGTAATGCCTTGTTATTGAAAGTAAATCAGATAGGGACTGTAACTGAAAGTATTGAGGCATGCAGGACAGCAAGAGCTGCTGGCTGGAATGTTATGGTAAGCCATAGAAGCGGTGAGACTGAAGATTCTTTTATAGCTGACCTTGTTGTTGGATTAGGTACAGGGCAGATAAAATCAGGAGCTCTGTGCAGAGGAGAAAGACTGGCAAAATATAACCAGCTTTTGAGGATAGAAGAAGAGTTAGGCACTAAGGCAAAATATGCTGGAAAGGGGTTTTTCAAGTGATAAAGCTTGTTCTGATAAGACATGGAGAAAGCACATGGAATAAAGCCAATAATTTCACAGGCTGGACAGATGTTCCGCTTTCTGAAAAAGGAAAGAAAGAGGCAAAACAGGCTGGACAGATACTGAAGAAAAAAGGCTATACATTTGATATTGCATTTGATTCGTTCTTAAAAAGAAGCCATCAGACAAGGAAACTTGTTTTGGAAGAGATGGGACTTTACAGAAAGATTCCAGTAAATAAATCATGGAGGCTAAATGAAAGACACTATGGTGCTTTGCAGGGACTGAACAAGGCAAAGACAGCTGAAAAATGCGGGGAAAAACAAGTCCATCTCTGGAGGAGAGGATATGATGTAAGGCCTCCTGCTTTGGACAAAAAAGATAAAAGATGGCCAGGGAATCAGGCAAGATACAGAGATGTTCCAAAAAAATACCTTCCTTTGACAGAATCTTTGAAAGATACTGTAAAAAGGGTTGTTCCTTTATGGAAAGAAAATATAGTTCCTTTGCTTAAAGAAGGGAAGAGGGTTGTGATATTTGCTCATGGAAACAGCTTAAGAGCTTTGGTTAAATATCTTGACAAGATCTCTGATAAGAATATACCTCATCTTAATATTCCTACAGGCATCCCTTTAGTTTATGAGCTGGATGATAAGTTAAGGCCGATAAGGCATTATTATCTTGGAGACAAGGAAAAGATAAAAAAGGCTCAGGAAAAAGTCAAGAAACAGGGAAAAGCCAAATGATTTTTAAATAATGTCTTATTTCTTTTTGTTATGAAACTAGATGATGCTAAAGACAAGATTCCAAACAGGCTTTACAATACATTATTGCCTGAAATAGACGAGTTCAGGCCTGCTCAGGAAAAGGCTATAGCAAACGGGCTGCTTGACAGGAAAAATCTTCTTGTATGTACTCCTACTGCTTCTGGAAAGACATTGATAGCTGAGATGGCCATGGTAAAAGGGATATTGGAAGATAAAGGCAAAGCTATCTATATAGTTCCTCTGAAAGCTTTAGCAAGTGAGAAGTTCAATGATTTCAAGAAAAGGTATAAGTTCCTGGATGTTGCTTTGTCAATAGGGGATCTGGACAGTGCTGACCCTTATCTGGAATCTTATGATATCATAGTCTGCACTGCTGAGAAACTGGATTCTCTGATAAGGCATCATGCTCCCTGGCTTAACAGGGTAGGGACTGTTGTTGTGGACGAGGTGCATCTGATGAATGATCCAGGCAGAGGGCCAACATTAGAGGTTCTTATGACAATGCTGATGCAGATGCTCAAAGATGTTCAGATAACTGCTTTATCTGCTACAATAGGCAACCCTGAAGAGCTTTCTGAATGGCTCCAGGCCAATCTTGTGGTTGATGATTGGAGGCCTGTCAGACTGGAAAAAGGGATAATGTTTGAGAACAAGGTTGAATTTGAAGAAGAAAAATAAAACACAAGAATTCAAAGAACAAAGTTCCTGGGCAAACTAAAGCTTTTCTTTCTTTGCGGATCTAAGATTCTCTGTGCCTTAAAAATCATAACTTTTTATAGGATTAAATGTCCATTTTTTCAGCTATGTCCCCTATTATAGGGATGTTCCAGTAAGGGGCTCCTGCCAGAACTTTTATTATCACAACTACCCACATAACTATAAGGTATAATCCCCATATCCATCCAAGCAGAGGTATCCACACCAAAAGAGTTCCCAGAAAAAATATAAATCCCTGTTTTCCATGCTTGTGGACCCATGAGTTCTTGTCTCCAAGAAGCAAAGGTATCAAGAAAAATATGCTCAGATAAGACAATAATGCAAGCAGCCTGTCTCCTCCTGAATGCGCTGAATCGTGTTTAGCCATCAATATCACCTCTTTAACATGTTTTAGGATATAAAGTATATAAATATTTCTAATCAGAAGTTGATTATGTTAAGATAAGATCCCTTCCTTTTGACGAAGATTATGGAAATGTTGGCTTCAAAAAAGAGCTTGAAGCTTATGATCTCTACATGGATATAGAAGGAAGAACATTTGAAGATATATGGAACCGCTTCTCAAAAGACCAGAGAGTTAGGACTGAAATAAAGCAAAAAGAAAGGGGTTATTGCTCAGTTTAATTAAGAAAATGTCCAGGGTCAGCTTATCTGCAGAGTGAGGCTGTGCACGAACAGGTTTTCAGAC
Organism: uncultured Methanosarcinales archaeon; assembly: GCA_964464955.1. Lineage (GTDB taxonomy): Archaea > Nanobdellota > Nanobdellia > Woesearchaeales > WJKL01 > WJJM01. The sequence goes on along the minus strand of CAYXHN010000055.1, from coordinate 3,912 downwards.
GAATGAAATGAGTCTGACTTTTTGCCTGTGAGTGCCATGGATAGGATTAGATGATTTTAATATCAAAAAGATAATATCAAGAATCTAAAGCCCGAGGCTTTCGACAATTATGCCTGGATCAAATTTCTTAAGATCAGAATATTCCTGTCCATTGCCTAAATATAGTATCGGCTTTCCGGTTATGTAAGACACAGAAATAGCTGCTCCGCCTTTCTCGTCGATATCTGCTTTTGATAAGATGATACCGTCTATACCTACAGCTTCGTTGAATTTCTTTGCCTGTTCTGTGCAGTCGTTTCCGGTTATTGACTCCCCTACAAATATCTTCAGGTCAGGATCTGCAACTTTTATTATCTTCTTCATCTCATCCATGAGATTGACATTTGAATGTATCCTTCCTGCTGTATCTATGAGCACTGCATCTATATCTTTGGATCTTGCATGGGAGATAGCGTCGTATGCTACTGCTGCTGCGTCTGAGCCGTAATCGTGCTTTATCAGTTTTACACCCAGATTATCTGCATGCTGCTGCAGCTGGTCTATTGCTGCTGCACGGAAAGTATCTGAAGCTGCCAATACGCAGGACATGCCGTTATCCTGAAGAAGCCTTGCTACTTTTGCTATGGTTGTTGTCTTTCCAGAACCGTTTATTCCTACAAAGCATATGACTAAAGGTTTTTTCTCTTTGGCTTTCTCAAGAATATCAAACTGCTCAACATCAAAAAGCCCTTTTACAGTCTCTCCAAGTGTCTTAGAAATAATAGATGATATCTCGCTTCTTTTTATGGGCTTATCTACAAGCTTTTCTCTGAGATCTTTTTTCATCTTCTCTATGACTTCAACTGCAACATTGTTCTCCAACAATGCAAGCTCTAGGTCCCAGAATAAGCTGTCAAATTGGGATTCTGTTATCTTTTTTGTTACTATCTTCTCTTTAAATTTAGAGAACATTCCTTTTTTCTCTTCAATATCTTCTGCATCTTCTTTTGCCTCTGCAGGGAATGTTTCTGCCTGTTCTGAATCAGGTGTTCCTGATTCTTTGTCTTCAGGTTTTTTCTCTTTTGCAGATTCTTCAGAACTCTCTTCTTTTTCAGCAGATTCGGGTTCTTCTGTGATGCTCCTGTCTTCATCTATATCTTCTTTAGCCTCTTCTGTATGGCTTTCTTCATAAGATTTTTCATCTGCAGGTAATTCTTCCTTTTTTTCTTCTTCCTTTTTTTCTTCAGCCTTTTTAGCTTCTTCTTTTATCTGTTTTTTTCTTTCTGTAAGGTTTTGTATAGAAGGTATCTCTCCTTTCTCAAGATCTTGTTTGACTTTTTTCTCTGCTTTTTGCTGCTCTTCTTCAGTCTTTTTTCCTTTTTCCTCTTCTTCTTTTTCCTGTTCAGCCTGCTTTTCAAGCTTTTCTATCGGAACCTCTTCCATCTGCTCTTCTGGAACAGATTCAAGTTCTTCTTTTTTTGAGAAAATTTTTGAGAAGAATCCTTTTTTCTCTTCTTTTTCAGGAGTTTCTTCAGGAGCCTTTTCTTCTTTTTTCTCTTTTGCTTCCTGCTCAGATTTTTCTTTTTTCTCTTCAGGAGCTTCTTTTATCTCTTCTTCCCCTTCTTCATCTATCTTCTCGCTTATCTCTGAGACTGCTCCTTTAAGTTTTTTCTTGAAGAAATCAAACATTTTACTGGTTAGCGGATGAAAGCTCTTTCTCAAGCTCCATGGCTTTTGAGCTTAGCTTGGAGACATTCTTATCCAGCTCCACCTTATATTTTGTAAGTTCCTGCAGTTGGCTGTCCAGAAGTTCTTTTCCCTGGTCAACTGTCTTTTCAACAGATGTGTTTGAACCGACGTTGATCGTCAACCTATCATTCTCTTTCAGCTCTCCCTTTACAAATATGCCGCTGCTTATAGGAAAAAGCGCCTCTGTTCCCGGCTTGACATCCTTAAGGTCTGTCAATGCCTGGCTTGTAGTCTGAAGGTCCCTTATCTGCTGATCCAGCATCTGAAGCTGTTTTTGTACCTGCTGCATCTGCTGATCCAGCATCTGAAGCTGCATTTGTTTCTGCTGTGTTTCCTGTTGGTCTTTTTTGTCTTCCATCTTAATCCTCGAATTTTCTTAATAGGTCCTTGAGCAGAGATTCATATCTCTCTTCTGCTGCAAGAAACTGGAATTCAGGCTCAAAATCTTCTATCGTCTTTTCCTGCTCTTCCAGGGTGCTTAATTCTTTCCTGAGAAGGTATCTTAAAAATTTCTTTTCTTCGTCAGTTAATTCCATTTTAGAAACTTAAAATTATGGACATTTAAAAAGCTATCTATTTAAGAAGAGGATTTTCCCAGTTCCTTGTCTATATTTTCCT
>CAYXHN010000055.1:0-1556 GCA_964464955.1 uncultured Methanosarcinales archaeon | reverse complement strand
GAGTTTTTCAGCATCTCAACCTCTATGTCTCCGAAATGCTCGAACTGGTGGAGATCTATCTTCCTCTGATTGGTAAGATGAAGAAGAGGGATGAATGTATATACTTTTCCTTCTCTTGTTTCTGCAGGGATCAGTCTTGAGAATGTAAGCTTGCTGCTGCTATTTTTCATGAAAAATGTCTTTATCTTTCCATATACTTCCTTGATGGTTTGAGAGATATCTACCTTTTTTTCTGGGACTGATACGTTTTCTGCAGGCATGTCCCTCATCACCCTCCTCTTCTTTACCTCCATCGCCTTTTCTAGAGCATTGACAAGATCAAATATGCTGACTTTTCTTTTTCTTGGCTGAGGGGTCCTGGGTATAAGCGGCCTGTTAGGGTGCTCTTCTGTCTGCTGTATCTTTTCCTGTTCTAGTTCTTCAAGAAGGCCCTCTTCCTCTTCATCGTTCTGGGCAAAAAGCCTGTCAAGATTATCAAGATCTGCTCCTAAGAGTCTTTTGGATTTTATCTTTAGAAGGATAGCAGATGCAAGTACAACTTTTCCAGATATACGAAAATCCATCTGTTTCAGCTGCCTTACCATGTCTAGGAATTTTTGTGAAAGGTCGCTTATGTTTATGTTCCAGGGATCCATCTCTTCTGACCTTACAAGCTCGTAAAGAAGGGATTTCCAGGTTATATCGTCCTTATCAAATATTACCTTAAACAGTTCTTCCTGTTCCATATATCTAAAATAAGCAGCGATAGTTTATATATTTTGTTAAAACTGATATGCAATACCTATACTCTCATTAGATGCAGCTGCCTGCTCTGATTCATGATCATTTTTTCTGAGTATGCACAGAAAACAAGACGATTTGGAATCCTGAATATCTTTGATTCTAATGGCATATGATCCTAGCACCTATGTGCAACTTTCAGTCAAAGAATGACGAAATCATAGAAATCAGCTGAAATTGCATCATTCCATACTGGAATGGAGGGTATTATAGACTCGCACTATAGTGGCAAATTTTTGGAATTGAAAATTTCAATAAAATGTTTAAAAAAAAGAATTATCTATTCAATATGCAAAGCTTTCATGATCTTATTAAGCTTCTCATTTATTACGTCGATATCTCTTTCAGAAGGACCTCTACCAGGAGAATCATCTTTAGGGCGTCCTCTTGACCTGTTCCTTTTTCCTTTCTTGTCAAAACAATCACTGCAATATACAGGCTTGTCTGAACTTGGCCTGAATGGAACCTCGCATTCTTCGCCGCAAGAATCGCATGTAACTGTGGTCATCTCCGGCCTTTTTCTTCTTGAAGAGCCATTTCGATTAGATTGTTTCTTATTGTTGTCCCTCTTGTCAAAATTGTTATTTCTTCCTCGAGAGTTATCATCCCTTCTGCCTTTTCCTTTTTTCCCTTTTCTTTCCCTGAAACGTTCAAAATTTACCATAGGTATCTTAGACTTGCCACCACTATATAAAGCTATGTTAAAATCTAGATATCCTTGTTTCCCAACTTTGACAGTTTTCTAACTATTTTGTGCAGGATTTCTATTTGACAGT
>CAYXHN010000054.1:0-8798 GCA_964464955.1 uncultured Methanosarcinales archaeon | reverse complement strand
CAGAGTATCATTGAATAACATTATAATTCCTTAAGAGAGCATTATCTTATCCAGATAACAGATTTTTAAAAAAGTTTATATAATCCTTATTTTTCTGATTTTTTATGAGAACTAAGAAAGGTTATATCGGGCTTATTGAAGATTTGACTATCTTTGCCATGGATTTTAGGGCTTTTGAACAGCCAGGAATCCTTTCAAAAAAAGTCACTCTTAATTATAGGGGGGAGAGCAGGCAGCCATGGCTTGACATGATATGCCTTGAGGATGAGAAGTATTCATTTAAGGCCCATGAGCTGGAACTTGGCCCTAAAGAAGCTGTCTACTGGAACCTTGCAGCACAGCATGGCAAAGAGATAGTCTTTGAAGGATACAAGGATATGTTTTATTCATCAGGACTAGGTAAATTAAGAGGTTATCTTTCATTAAAAGATGGATATCCAAAAACCGGCTTGTGGATAAAAAAAGGAAGGGTCAGAAGAGTAAGGCCAAAAGAAGAGATGAACAGAGGTCTTCCGTCTGATGTGGTTCCGGCACCATTACAATTTCTAGATAAAAAAAACTTAGAAAGTTTTTTGGAAGATCGATAATGAAACTTTTGGAAAATGAAATATTCTCAACATTCCAGCGATCTAAAACTTTTAGATTTTGACTATGATCTGCCCAGAGATCTTATAGCCCAGAATCCGGCTGTTCCTAGGGACCATTCCAGACTGTTAGTTTTAGGAAAAGATACAGAACATAGGCATTTCTATGATGTTCTTGATCATCTTGAGAAGGATGATGTTCTTGTTGTAAATGAAACAAAGGTTATCCCTGCAAAATTGACCGGAAAAAAGAAGACAGGAGCCAGTGTTGAGCTGATAGTATCTGAGAATAAAGGCAGGAAAGCGATATGCAGGATAAAGACTGTAAATCCTAAAGTCGGAAATGAGCTTATATTCGGAAGATATAAAGCACAGATCACAGGCCAGAAAGATGGTGAATTCATGGCTGAGTTTAATGAAGATATCGGAAAGGTGATGGAAGATATCGGCCGGCTCCCTCTGCCGCCTTATGTCAAAAGCAAGATAGATGACAGGCAGTACCAGACAACCTATTCTAAAAAAGAGGGCAGTATAGCCGCACCGACAGCAGGCCTGCATTTTACTCCAGGATTATTGAAAAAGATAGAGGATAAGGGAGTCAAGATCGCAAAGATTGTACTTCATGTTGATTTTGGAACATTTCTTCCTATACTGGATATAAACAAAGATAAGCTGCATAAGGAATATTATGAAGTTTCTGAAGAAGCTGCTTCTTTGATAAATAACAGAAAAAAAAATTTGTTTGTTGTTGGAACTACTTCAGTTAGAACTTTGGAATCCTGCAATAAAAATGGAAAAGTAGAAGCAAAAAAAGGAACAACAAAACTTTTTATCAAGCCAGGATACAGATTCAGGAACAAGATTGATGGAATGATAACCAATTTTCACCTGCCAAGGTCAACACTTCTTATGTTGGTTGCTGCTTTTGCCGGAAGAAAGAGGATATTAGATGCTTATGAAGAAGCTATAAAGAAGAAGTACAGATTTTTTTCTTTAGGTGATTCTATGCTTATCCTGAAGCAGAAATATTTATAAATCGATAATATTCCTTAGATGGGATGAACAAGAAAGATAAAAATCCAGACTATAAGAGATTGTATTCTATTGTATGTGGCTTATTTAATAAGACCCAGCATTTCAAGCATGGACCCTGGGATGAAACTTATTTTACTTTGAGAGTATTTGAATCTGCTAAAGAGATAATGAAGCTGGTCAAAGGAAAATATCACAAGCAGGCAATATTGGCTGCAGCTATACTTCATGATGTTGGAAAGACAAAGCTAGATATGGAAAATATCCTGGATTATGAAAGTTCTTTATGTTTTGGCACAAAGAACTGGAAAAAAGAATGGAGAAAACATCCTGGCCTGTCTGTTCCTATCTCTAAAAAGATACTTAAAAAAGAAGGATATTCAGATGAGTTTATACGTGAAGTGCTGTATCTTGTTGAGAACCATGATAGAAGAGATGATAAGAACATAGAGGCATCATTAGATCTTAAGATACTGCAGGATGCAGACCTTATAGCTGACTGTGGTTATGCTGGGTTCATCAGGCCTTTTCTGTTTGCCGGAAAATTTAGTTATGCTAATACTATCCAATCTATAAGATTTATTCAAAAAGAAGAGAATCGTGTTGAAAAAGATAATCTTCTTAATCTTAAAGAGTCTTTAAGGATAGCAAAGAAAAAGATGAAACTGCAGAAAAAGCTTGTTGATGAGATATCAAAAGATATAGACAGTGAACTTCTTAAATAACTTTATAAACCCTTTTTCTTAAGATAAGGCCATGAAGAAAGTTGAACTATTGCTGCCTGCAGGGAATGAGGACTGCTTAAGAGCTGCTGTAAATAACGGGGCTGATGCTGTTTATCTTGGATTAGATAATTTTAATGCAAGAAAGTCAGCAGGAAATTTTACAGAAGAAAATCTTTCAAGTATTGTTGAATACTGTCATAATAGTGATGTTAAAGTCTATGTCGCCCTGAATACCTTAGTTAAAAATTCTGAACTTAAAGAATATTTCAGGCTGATGAATTCTGTTTATCTTTCAAAAGCAGATGCTGTCATAATACAGGATGCTTGCTTTATCCCTTTGATAAGAAAGAGATTTCCCAGGCTGAAGATACATCTTTCAACACAGGCAAATAATGTAAATTCTTATGTTCCTGATGCTGATAGGATAATCCTTGCAAGAGAGCTAAGTTTTAAGGAGATAAAAGAGATATCATCAAAAGTAGAGACAGAAGTGTTTGTTCACGGGGCTTTATGCTTTTCATATTCCGGATTATGCCTGTTTTCATCCATGGCAGGAGGAAGATCAGGCAATAGGGGCTGTTGTGCCCAGCCATGCAGAAAGATATACAACAACAAGCATGCTATAAGCACGATGGATATGTGCATGCTCTCTAAGATTCCTGAACTGATAGAAGCAGGCACAGACTGTTTTAAGATCGAAGGGAGGATGAGATCACCCTTATATGTCCAGACTGCTGCAAAGATATACAGGAAGGCTATAGATTCTTACTATGGTGGCAATTTCAATTTTTCAGAAGAAGATGTTGATGAGCTTAAATTAGCATTTAACAGGGAATTTACCTCTGGTTTTGCTGAAGATGATTCTATAGTGGATCCAAGAAAGCCGATGAACAGAGGGCTATTCATAGGATTATTCAAAGATGGGAAACTGCAGTTAAGGAAAAAACTGGTCAAAGGAGATGGTGTTGGAGTATGGAAAGGCGATGATGTTGAAGGATTTGTCGTCAATAAGATAATCCATAAAGGCATTGCAGTCAACAAGGCATTTTCAGGAGATCATGTGGATATAGGTTATTATTCTGAATCATGTCCAGTATATAAGACAAGTTCTGTCGGTTCTAAACTGGATTTAGGAGATGAGATAACATATAAGAAAGGTGAAAAAGCTAAAGAGATAAAACTGCCTGAATTCAAAGAAAAAATAAACAAAGATACTCTGAAGATATTTGTCAAGGTTTATAACAAAAAACAGGCGATTGAAGCTGATAAGGCTAAAGCAGATATAATATATTATGATATATTAAAGAGAGACTTTTCAGAAGTCAGGGGCATGTTAAAGAATTCAAGGTTGTTCGCTTCAACACCAAGGATAGTATCAGATGAAGATGCAGCTGAGATAAAAGAAAAGATTGAGATGTTAAAGCCAGACGGTATACTGGCAGGGAACAGGGCTTTTTTGGATGTTGATATGGAAAAACATCTTGATTATTCATTTAATGTATTCAATAATATCGATATGGAATGCTATGATGCTTTGCCGATCATATCTCCTGAGCTTGATCTTTCTGGACTAAAAAAGATGAAGAACAAAAATCTTATCTCCTTGGCGCATGGAGACATTATCCTGATGACAACAAAAGAAAAGATGAAATATCCTGAGCTGATAGACGAAGAAGAAAGGCATTTCAGGGTCAGGGAAAACAACAGGATATTTGAGATATTAAACTCAAAAGAATTAGGCCTTTTCAATGATACAAGAAAACTTTGGGATATAGGAGTGAGGTATTTTTTCATAGATACAAATAAGGAAGTTGGCAAGTTTATCAGAATATACAGAAAGATACTGACAGGAAAATTTGATGATTCAAAGATAAAGAAAGGCTATACCTCTGGGCACCTATATAGAGGCATAGAATAGTTGTTTTTTAGATTATATCTTATAGTGCATAAATTTATTTAAAAGACTGTTCTATCTTTGAACTTATGGACCAATCATTGGAATCCTTTACAACTCCAAAGGATTATAAAAAGCAGTCTCATGAATACGAAGATCTTTGGGGGCCTGACGGCTGGCTTCTTTTTGTCGCCTGCGATTCAGGCAGGGATCTTGCAGAGAAAGTAAAAAAAGAGTATACTGATTTTCTAAAGAAGAAAGGAAGCAGTACTGAATTGCCTCTGCTTTATGAGGATATGACCAGATATTTTGAGGATCAGACGACCATCCCGCGGCTGCCAGACCATGTTGCAAACTCAAATGTTTTTGTATTCCAGAATTCTACAGAAAATATAAGCGGAAGGACGCCTGGAGAAAATTTCAGTCAACTGCTGCAGATGGTAAGGACATTAAAGGTCCATGGCGCATCCAACATCAATGTTGTCATGCCTTATCTTACGCATCCAAGACAGGAAAAGCCAAGCTTCATGAAAAGGGAAGCAACTTTGGCTAAATTAGATGCAGACCTTCTCAAGACAGCAGGAGCTGATACATTGTTGACCTATCATCCCCATTCTTTGGCTACACAGGGATTTTATGAGCCGGAGATAAGGTTTGTTTATCTTAGCGGACTGGACCTGTTCATAAATGTTTTCAGGAAAGAAAAAGAAAAAGAAGATGTTATTGTTTTTTCTACTGACGCAGGCGGGATTGATTTTACAAAGCCTTATTCTAATTTTATGGATCTAGAATACGGGGTTACAATTAAACACAGGGCAAAGCAGAAAAAGACAGATACATTAGGATTGGCAGGAGAACTTCAGGGAAAAACAAAGGCGATAATACTGGACGATGAGACAGCAACACTGGGATCTTTTATAGGGACTACTAAAAAGCTTGTTCAGGATCACAGGTTTCAGGATATATACTGGGGTGTTTCCCATATGAAGCTTAAAGAAGAATATATAGACAGGCTGAAAAAAGCAAACAGTGAATACAATGTAAAAAAAGTGCATATAACTGATACTGTGCCCCAGGCAAAAGAATTGCTTGATCTTGATTTTGTAGTGTCACATTCTATAGCTGAAAGGTTTGCGAGGACCATAAACCGGATGCACTATGGAAAATCTGTAAGCCAGATATTCTATAAGCCCGACTGATCTAAAGAATATATCCTTGTTCTGAGATCTTTAGCTTCTTCTTTAAGAGAGTATCCTTTTTCATGCATTATCTCTATGTCTCCCCTGTACCATCCATGGACTATAACAAGTGCATCTTTATTTTTTAGAGCCTTCTCTGCTATGAACATAGTCTCTTCTTTTTTCCAGGGATAGTTATATAATGAACCATAGTTGGAAATATCCATATCTTCATAATCTTCATGAAGAAGTTTTAATCCTGATTCTGGAAAATCTTTTTCTATCCTCTTTTTTGTTATATTGTATGTGTCATGGTTGTATTCTACAGCTGTTGTATCTAATCCAAATGCGAGTTCTGCTAAAAGCGACACTCTTGCATCCCCTGCACCTAATTCGCAGAAGCTTTTTCTGCCTGCAATATCTACTTTTTTGAAAAGTTCATATATTTGGGATATGCCTATGCTTGGCTCCCATGAGAAATTTCTACTCATCCTGCATTCTATGGAGTTGCATTCTTTGAGAGCTTTTTTTGAGCCTTCTGAATATGCTTCTATCCTTTCCAGTATTTTCATGAGTATAATCCTAAAATATATACTTTAAAGCTTATGTTTTTTAGAAGATTAAACTAAGTTTTATAAATACATATACCATAGGAACATTATGCCTTCAAAGATCTCAGATAAAAAGAAAAAGCAGATAAAGATATACAGGCAGGAATTTTACAAGCTTCAGGATATCTCCGAAATAGTAGGTGTTTCTCTATATTCTGCACATAAATATGGAAAGCTAGGAGAATGCTGTGAATCTTTAAAGTACGATGCATTAGGCAGTCTTATCAATGGAATCCTAAGCAGTCAGGGAATAAACCAAAACAAGCTGGCTGACATCATTGGAGTGAAAAGGCAGACAATCTCACAATATAAATATGGGAGGATATTTCCTGACAGAAAGATATTGAAAAAGCTTTTCTCTACAGCAGGAGTCGATTATAACACACTAGATGAATTTATAGAAAAAGAGGCTATGCCTTAGAATACATGCAGCCGCAGTATTTCTGCCTGTAAAGGTTGTGCTTTTTAGAAAGTTCTATTGAATGCATGTAATCCTGCCTGAAGTCAGTTGGAATATAAGTGATATTTATCTTTTCAGCGACCTCTTTTCCCATGTTGTTGATCTTCTCTGCATTTTTATAAGGAGAGATATTTAATGTTGAAGCAAATGCCTCAAAATCGTTGTTTTTTGCAAACTGGGCTGTCTTCTCCAGTCTTAGCCTAAAGCAGACATCGCATCTTTTTCCACCTTCCGGCTCTTTTTCCAATCCCTTTACAGCCGCATGCCACTGTATATTATCATAATCTCCTATGATCATAGGAATCTTTAAGTCAGAAGCCAGCTTTTCTGCTGATCTTAATCTTTTTTCATATTCATCAATAGGCTCTATGTTCGGGTTGTAGAAGAACAGAGTGATATCATGCTCTTGTTTTAGTTTTTCTATGACTGCTGTTGCACATGGTCCGCAGCAGATATTAAGCAAAAGTTTCATGAACTTAGGAAAAAAAGTTTTAATTTAAAAAGCTTTATAAAAATAAAAGATATCTTTGTTATTATGCCACTGTCGCATAATCTGGTATTGCGGTTGCCTCGAAAGCAACTGTCCTTTCGGACTTCCTGGTTCAAATGAAAATCAGGGATTTTCAGTTTCCTGAAACTCCTGTTTTCGCGAAAATCCGGGCAGTGGCGTAATTATCTTTTAATATATCTCTTATCCTGATAATTCTGGCTTTAGCCTTGTTAATCTTTTTATCTTTTTTTGGGCAGTATCCAAAGAATAAAATAACCTTAAAAGGTTTTATCAGCAAATCTATGAAAAATGCCTGAAAGACGATTCAAAGAAGAAGATTATCGTTTAAGATAGATTTATATAATATCGCATCTCTTAGCATAGTATGAAAATCACTTTTTGCGGGGCAGCCAGGATCGTTACCGGCTCATGCTATCTTATAGAGACAAAAAAACAGAAGATACTTGTGGACTGCGGTATGTTTCAGGGCCCTAAAGCCATAACAAGGCTGAACTATAAGCCGTTTCTTTTCAATCCAAAGGAGATATCTCATGTTTTCCTGACTCATGCACATATAGATCATTCAGGGCTTATCCCAAAACTAGTAAAGCATGGATTTAAGGGGAAAATACACGCAACCCCTGCAACAAAAGACCTGTGCGGGATAATGCTTGAAGACAGCGCTTATATCCAGGAAAAGGATACAGAACACGAGAACCGAAGAAGAAAGAAAAAAGGCCTTGCTCCAAGAAAGCCGCTTTATGACCAGAAGGATGCAAGAAAATCAATTTCCCATTTCAGGAAGATAAAATATGATGAAGAGGTTAAGTTTGGAGATATAAGAGTAAAGTACAATGATGCAGGACACATCATAGGCTCTGCTGTCATAGAGATGTTTATATCTGAAGGCGGAAAAGAAAAAAAGATAGTATTTTCAGGAGACCTGGGACAGTGGGATGTTCCTATAATAAGAAATCCTACGATGATAAAAGATGCAGATTACATTTTTATAGAATCCACCTATGGGGACAGGCTTCATGAAGGAAAAGGGATAAGGGATGATATGCTTCTGGAATATGCAAAGAAAACATACAACAAAGGAGGGAAATTGCTTATACCTTCTTTTGCTATCGAGAGGACCCAGGAGATACTTTATGCATTCAACAAGCTGATAAAAAAAGGCAAGTTTCCTGAAGAGAAGATATTTCTGGACAGCCCATTAGCTATAAAGGCTACGCAGATATTCAAGAGACATAAAGATTATTTTGATAAAGAAGCTTTAACAAAATACAAAGAGCCTTTCAGTTTTCCGAATCTAGAATATACGCTAAGAACCCGGGAATCAAAAGCATTGAACGATTATAAGAAGCCCTGCGTGATAATTGCAGGAAGCGGAATGTGTACTGGCGGAAGGATAAGGCATCATATAAAGCATCATATTGAGGATTCTAAAACAACTTTGCTCTTTGTGGGATATCAGGCAGAAAGCACCTTAGGGAGGATGCTTCTTGAAGGGGCAAAGAAAGCAAAGATGATGGGTGCAAAGCTTGATGTGAACGCAGAGATAGGAAAGATAAACGCTTTTTCTGCGCATGCTGATTATAATGAACTTTTGAAATGGATGGATCATTTTGAAGAGGGGATCAAGAAAGTGTTTATAGTGCACGGAGAGGAAAAGTCTTCTATTGCCCTGAAATCAAAGCTAAAGAGATTTAACTGTCATATTCCAAGGATCGGAGAAACTGTTGAGATTTAATCTGCTGATTTTGAGTAAGTAAAAAGTCAGGTTTTAAACCGCTCGTAAATTCTGAAATACATTCTGTC
>CAYXHN010000053.1:0-8851 GCA_964464955.1 uncultured Methanosarcinales archaeon | reverse complement strand
TCATATCCGCTCTTTCAGCCAGTCTTAAGGCATGTTTAAGATTTCCTTCTTTTTCTTTAATCTTAATCTCTTTTTTGTATAATGCTTTTGCTTTCTTTTTGTTTCCTGCTTTTTCAAAATACATTGCAGCATCAATTAAATTTTTATCTTTTTCATATTTTACAGCTAATTTTCTGGATAATTCTTTTGTTTTCTTTTTCATATCCGCTCTTTCAGCCAGTCTTAAGGCATGTTTAAGATTTCCTTCTTTTTCCTTTATGTTGATTAATTTTTTATAGAGCTCTTTTGTTTTTAAGCCCGCATTTATAGCAGTATTCACTCTTTTAGCAAGGTTTATTGCAGCTTCAATATTACCTTCTTTTTCTAACTCTATAAGCTTTTTTTTATTGTAATCTTTTGCTATCTTAATAAATTTTGGATCTGATGTCAATCCTTTAAGAACCATTGCAGATATGAAACTCTCTTTTCCTTCTTCAGTTTCTATCTTATCACATAATTTTGAGACATTACATTCATTATCATATCTTTTAAAATCAGGATTACGGACCATGAGTATAAAAAAGACAAAAATCGAAACAAAACTTATACCCAAAAAGATAAGCATCTTTTCAGCTTCAGTAAATATCGTTATAAATGAAAATACTGCCGTACTTAAAAGTGAAATCATGAATAATATATACAATGGATTTTTTTTAATATCTTTATTTTCCATAGTTGATATATCGTTTAGATGTTTATAAAGGTTTTTGTTAATAATTCTAAGTCTGCACTTATCTATTATATTTATATTAAAGAGAGTATTTATTTTTAATATTGAAAATAAACATTAGAGCCTGAAAGTGGCAACAGTCGAAGCATAGCTTCTCGGTTTATTACAAACTAGAATTATTATTGTTGCAAAGCAATGAGGTATTAAACCCAGTTTGTAATAGATAGATAACTTCAACTCAAATAAAACTCTTAGAAAAGTATTTATAACTGTGATGTATAACTTCAAATATCAATATACAAAGGTGATATTATGAAGACAAAGATGATAATAGGAATTGTTTTGGCTGCGATGCTTGTTTTAACAGGCTGCCAGAATGCAAGTGAGGAGAATACTATCCATGTGACTGGAACTTCTGAGCTGAGCTTTGATCCTGATGAGGCTGAAGTGTGGGTTGGGATAGATGCTCTTGAGATCAATGCAGACAAAGCCCAGGAAGAGGCAAACAGGGTTATGAACAATATCATAGACGGGCTAAGATATAAGGGCATAACTGAAGATGATATGGAGACAGAAAGGCTAAGCTTAAGAGAAGAAAAAGTCTGGGAAGACGGCAAATATGTTTCAAAAGGGTACAGGGCAACGCAAACTCTGAAGATAACTACAGATGATCTTGACAAGGTAGGAGAGATAGTCGATGTTGCTGTAGCCAACAAAGCAAATACCATCAGCAGGATAAACTTCGGGCTTTCAGAGGAAAAAGAGCAGGAGTTCAAGCAGCAGGCCCTGGCGGAAGCAACAACAAATGCAAAGCAAAAAGCAGAGGTTATAGCTGATTCTCTTGGAGTGAAGATAAAAGGAGTAAAGACGGTGACTGAATCAGATTATCGCTACATGCCTTATGCATATTCTATGGAAAAGGCTGTTGGATCTGCAGCTGTAGAGGAAGCGACTGCTGTGATGCCCGGAGATGTTGAAGTTAACGGAAGGATAAGCGTTATCTATAACATCAGATAATTCAGAAAGTTATTTATAGTATTTTTCTTTTTATTCTTTTTATGAAATACCCTAAGACAGCTTTTCTGTCTGTACATGACAAAAGAAATATATCTAAATTGTTCAAGTTCTTTAATAAAAATGATTTTTTTATGATATCTACAGACAATACAAAAAAGGAGATAATCAAGAGCATCATAGACAAAAGGGCAGGCAGCAATGAACTTAAAAAAGAGGCGATAGCCAGGATAGAGGAAACTTTAGAAAAAAAGATATCCTCTGTCGATCATTTTCCCAGGATGAAGAAAGATGGTTCAATATGCTTTGAACTGGATTCAGGAGTTTATCATATCGGGGGAGAAGATCCTGGGTCAGGGATAGGCTATCTTATCATGAATCCGGGACAGGATGAGTATGGTCCAGAAGAGATAGGCATGATAACAGCTGCTGTAAAAAAGCATCCTGATAAGGCAATAACTGTTGTAGATCCAAAAGACTATCCTCTGCTGATAGACGAGCTGGCTCATGGAGATATAAGCCCTAAAACAAAAAGATACCTTGATGACAAGGCGATGGATCTTGTCAAAAAATACAAAGACAGATTTCTATAGTTCCTGCTTTACAGCTGTTATAAAATACAGCCTTGTTATGATTGCTGCAAGGACAAAAGCTATTATAGACAGTGCTGACAATCCCAGGTCCCCGTCTGCAGCCATAGCTACCAAAGCAAAGAATGCTGCTAATGCTGTCATGTTTATAAGATATACAGGAACAAGACGTTTTGCTTTTATTATTCCCATGCTGAATGTTTTCTTTATATGTTGCTTTATCTTCTTTATCCTGTAATTATGTATCAATGCAAAAGAGATATGCATAAAGTAGAACACTACAATAAGAAGTATTGATATGAATACAAGCAATGATCTGGTTATGTTAAGGCTCAATACGATTCTTGAGATCACGCTTATCAGGAATAAAGCAGGGATGCCGAATATCAATGTAAATATTCCGAACTGGATTATTGTTCTCATGAACTTCTCCCTGTTGTTTGTTATCAGCAAAGAGAGATCCCAGTTTATCCCGTTAAATATTATATAGGCAAGAAAAGAGAATAAAAGAAAATGGGTCACGCTTCTCATCATCTGGTTGTATGCGTCCATCATTCCTGAAAGATCCTGATTGATGATCGATTCCTGACCTGTCATCTCTGCCATAGGCTCTATGACCTCCTGGGCGCTTTCTGAGAACTCCAGAGCATAATTTGCAAATATAGCTGAGATAGCTATTATGAACGCTATCTGTGTGAAGAAAAGGATTATAAAGTGTATTCTGTGCCTGAATATAGATCTCTGCGTGTTTTTGAAAGTTTCTAACATATACCCCATTTTTAATTCTTATTAATGTCCTTTATTTAAATGGTTTTTGGTTTTGGATTATCTTTTGATCTGAATAAAAAAATCCAATCCGGTTTTATAACGCTCACTATGGTTCGCTGATTATACAGTCTATTTATTAATCTGTTTTATTCCAGAATATTTCCTATATGTTTTTCGCAATGTTTATAAATTAGGGAATCTATGTATAATGTAGTGGGTGGCAGAGGATCAAAAAGAGATGTTCTAGTGATAGGTATATATAGGGTATATACCTGAGCTTTATAAGCAGATAGTTTATTTTTTGTAACTAAGGGTGGACAACATAAAAATACAAAAACAAAAACTGTTGGGACTGTTTGTATGCATCATACTGATAATAGGGATGCTGCCCCAGAATTTTGCTGTTTCTGAAACAACTGTTATAACTCAAGAGCATATTGATAAGATAGATGAATCTTTGAAAAAGAAGCTGTTGGGTTCTTCAGGGGAAAAGCTGAATATAATAATAAGAAAGAAAGAGGTAAAGCCCAATCTTATAGCGGGCATAATGGGCATAGCTTCTGCAGAAACAACAGAGGATGTGGTCTTGAGAAATGATGGAGAGATAAAGAAAAAGACAAAAGAATATATCTCTGCTGAAGTGACTTCTCAGGAACTTGCTAAGCTTATAACCGAAGGCAATATAGATACTGTTTATGCTGATAATGAATATAATATGCTTCTTGATGAAAGTGTCCCTTCTATGGATGCAGAGTATGCATGGGATCTTAGTTATGACGGCTCTGGGATAAAAATTGCTGTACTTGATACAGGTGTAGATTATGAAAATGAAGCTTTTGGAGACAGGATAATACTCTCTGAAAAGTTTGTAGATTCAATATCTACACTAGACAACCAGGGCCATGGAACCCATGTTGCAGGCATAATAGCAGGAGATGGAAAATATAAAGGAGTTGCTCCTGATGCTTATCTTTTGAATGCAAAGGTTCTTGATGATCAGGGAAGAGGAAGCACATCCTCTATAATAGAAGGGATAGAATGGGCTGTTGAGAATGATGCAGATATAATCTCTTTAAGCCTCGGAGCCCCTGTATCTGAAGATGTTCCTCTTAATGATGCTTTGCAGGATGCTATAGACAATGGTGTTATTGTTGTAGCAGCTTCCGGCAACTGCGGCAATGGCTGTATGGGCTTTGAAGGTGTAACATCTCCTGGAAATTATAAAGGAGTTATAACTGTTGGGGCTGTTGATGATTCTATGTCTCATGCTGATTTTTCTTCTGGCCAGGAATTTGAAGACTATATAAAACCGGATGTTAGTGCTCCTGGTGTGGAGATAATGTCTTATTATGCTTCTGGAACATATAAATCTATGAGCGGGACCTCTATGGCTGCACCTCATGTTTCTGGAGCTGCGGCTTTGCTGCTTGAGAAGAACTCAAGCTTAGACCATCATGAAGTTAAAGCTGTCTTTGAACAGAATGCTGTAGATCTTGGTGTTGATGGAAAGGATGTTGAGTTTGGATCTGGGTTTGTTGATGTCGAAAAACTTTTCTTCTTGGATGAAGAAGACGATATAGATATGGATCAGGATAATTCGACCTATAAAGTCTTAGAAGAGGATATTGGAGATTTTAAATTTAAGGCTATAAAAGATTTGCCTAATAATATATCTGAGAAATTATCCCATCATGATCTAATAGTTTATAAAAATGAAGATAACAAAATAGAAGTTGAAACTTTCTTTTTTGATGAGGCTCATGACTTTTATTTTTTCTTATATAATAATTATAGGGACTTAGACAATTATGATGTAGAGATAATAAGCTCAGAAAAGTATAATTACCTCAAATATAAAGAAAAATATATATTTTTTGGAACTAATGGACTGTTTTTGTTTGATATAGATGATTTTACAGATAAATCATTATATCTTTTAGATGCATACTCTGGTCTAAATAAGAATATCATAGATAAAGACCATCATAGTCTGGATGAAAAACTCTACAATATGGGGAAAGAATATTTTGATAATTCTTCAAATGATAATGTTTCAGATAAATCTGATAAAAATTTTACAGCGCAATATGGCGGAGGAACTCCTGAGGAAGCCTATGAACTGCAGTTCGATGATTCTGAAAGTGAATTTTTTAGGAGTGAAGGATTATCAAATTGGTATTATGTTATAGTGCCTGCTGATTTTATAGGAGATGTGAGATTTAAGATAGAAGATATTGATTATGATGATGACCTGGATCTTTATGTTTATGATTATCAATTGGATCTTTTATGTAATTCAAATAAATTGTATAATTCAGATGAAGTATGCACCCATAATAAATGGAATGATATCCCATGGAAATATTATATAAAAGTTTTGCCTTATGAGATCGGAGGGATGTATGCTGAAGCAAATATTGTTATAGAGGGCAGTTGTGATGATACTTGGCTAGATGAATATAGATGTAATGGAGATAGTATTGAAAGAAAAAGACAGTACGATAACTGCGATACTAGCTGGGAAGCCTATAGAGATTGTAGTGATAAAGATTATAGTTACTCTGAGTGTGATGGAAATTGTATATTTGATGTTGATGTAGATTATACCTGTGACAGAAGTAATCTGGATTGTGTTTCATCTGAGGATTGGGATGAATTGTCCTGCCTTGGAGATTCTGATTATTGTCATGAAGCACTGGATGCAGGATGCGCGTGCACAGAAGGAGAAGGAGATTGTGATTCTAGTGGTGGAGATGAATGTGCTCCAGGATTATATTGCGATTCAAGTGGGTGGGGTAGCACAGATTATTGTTGTCCAATAGGTTCCAGTTGGGATGGAAACAACTGCGAAGAGATAGATCAAGAATGCATACTGGCAGATGCTTATTGGAATAAGTTTTATGTAACTGAAACAGAAGAAGTTACTCTTACTGTAACTGGAAATTCCTATTGTAATGGAAAAACTGCTACTTTTGATGTTTGGGAGATTGATGGAGGATATGACCATAGTGCTTTATTCCCAGATGAACCTGTAGGAAAAAATCCATCATCTGTTACATTCGACAATGGGAAAGCTGAAACAACTTGGATTGCAGAATGGCAAGATGATGCTTTAGGAGATCCAGAATATTATTTTGTTGCAAAAGTTGACGGTAAAACTATCAGTGAAAAAAATCTTCTCAACGTCAGCAAATGTCAACCTCAATCATACCAAGGTTGCTCTGATAATAAACTATATTGGTATGACAGCTGCGGAAGAATTGGAAAAGTAGCAGATTCATGTGAAGATATTTGTAAAGATAATGGAAAACACTACAATGGAAGATGTGATGAATCACAAAATAAATGCGTTTATCAAGATTTCGAAGCTTGTAGTGACTGCAGTGCAGGAATTTGCCAACCTTGTAATCTTGATTCAGCAACTTGGAGCACCACAGAAGCTGATGAAGGGGAGATTGTGACTTTAAAGGTTACAGGACCTAATAATTGTGAAGATAAAGAAGTATCATTCAAAGTCTATGAACAAGATTGGGGAAAAGATTATGAATCACAATTAAAAGATGATCCAGTAAATATAGATCCAGAATCAGCAATATTCAAAGATGGTATGGCTAGAACAGAATGGGTAGCAGAATATCAATCAGACATTGATACTAAGTATTATTTTGTTGCAAGTGTAGATGGGCTTATAGAAGTTTCTGAAGAAAACCTATATGTAAATGATTGTGAAGATAAAGAATCATACAGATGTTCCGAAGGGGATGTTTATTATTATAATTCTTGTGGAAACAGAGGAGGATTAAAACAAGATTGCGGAGAAGATGGAGAGATTGGAACTGATTATTGTTACCAAGACGATGTTTATAGAGATTTTGAGGAAAAAGGTTGCTACATTTACGCTTGTACAATAGACACTACAAGAATACTCCAAAAAGATTGCGGAGATGCGGGTTGCGAAGGAGGATTATGCAGAGATCAATATTGTGGGGATGGAAGATGCGACAGTTGGGAAGATACAAGTATATGCCCTCAAGACTGTAATGAAATATGTGAATTGCCTTATGGCATCTCCTCAACGTGTTCTTGCCCTGCATTAGATTGCCCGACAGGATATTATTGTGATTCAAATCAAGGATATGGAACTTGTGTAGAAAATGAAGCTTGTGAAATTAAAGACGGTTCTGCAAGCAATTGTGACTGTGATGAAGATGATGAATGCCCTGATGGATATTATTGCGATCTTGGTGCCGGATGGGATGCATGTGTTATCAAAGATATTCCTGATGAATGTAATACGATTGATAAATATTCCTGCAAGGATGATAATGTTTACAGATGTGAACAAGGTATTGAAAACAAAAAACTTGTTTTAGTAGATATTTGTGCAATCGATGAAGTCTGTCCAGAAGATGTTGCTGAGCATAAACAATGTAAAAGCAATACAGATTATAAATTAAAGATTGAATACGCTTCACCTGGAACAATAGTAAATAAACAGAAAGGGGATAGCCTATTCATTAAATTAGAGGCAGCAGATGATATTAAATTAGATTTTGAATATCCTGATAATGCAATTACATTGATAGATGGAAATTGTGATACTGGAAATTTCAAATCAGGTGAAAATATCTGCAGATTTGAAGTAAAAACTTCAGCCCCTACAAAAAAATTCAATCTTAAAGCAGGAGATGATGTAGAGATGATACATATATTAGAACAACCTTATGCCATATATATTACTCATGTTGAACAATTACATAACAGATATGATGATCAAAGAGCTGTGGAAGTATTATTAGCAAAAACTTATGAAAAAGCAAGCCAGAAAAGAGGAGTAGTGTATGATCTTTCAAATGAGATAGAATCAGATCATCCATTTGATCAAGATTTTAAAGACTATAACCAACCTTTGAGGATACAATGAATAAAAAAATACTAACTGGAATTTGCATATTTACCTTATTAGTTGCAATTATACCAGCTAATGCAATTAAAATAGATGAGATTAATAATTATTCAAAAGAGGTATCTAAATTTGTTCAAAATAAATGCAAGGACTGCAAAGAAGTTATCATTGTAGGTGATGATTATGTAGTTCCAAGTTACAGAAGAGAAACTGTACTCTCTAAAGACAGAGAATATAGTAGAGAAGCGTACTATACTGATAATGAATATTCTCAGCAAACAAATGATCTCAATATAGATGAACTTCAAGATATGTTCAACGATTGGACAGGTAAAAGATATGAGTATAAATCTGCTTTACTTATTGTTCCTGCTGATATGTCTGAAGAGATGAGAAAATCTGTTTACAATTTTAAAGATGTTATCGCTGCCCAATTCAACAGCGATATTGAGATTCTTGAAGATAATGGTATAGCTTGTAATACTAATATGGCCATCTTCAACAAGCATAAAGGTAGGCCAGTTATTATAATCGGTGATGAAGAGCATAATGCTGCTTATAACAGATGTTACCCTTCCAGCTCACATGGAGATTCAATGTATGTAACAAGAAGCATGTGGGATAAAGATGAGTATAGTTTAGTATTGGACACAATGGATCCAGAAGTGATAAACTTCTACTCCATGATGATATATTCAGGAGAATATAAAAATGTTCATGCTCCTGGAATGAGTGTAACAGATAAAATATTGTTAACAGCAGGTACTGTCTTGATAATTGCTGGTGTGGTAACTTCAGCAACAGGAGTTGGAGCAAGTGCAGGGGTTTATATGACCTACATAGGTTATACCATGGATGCTGCTG
>CAYXHN010000052.1:0-9029 GCA_964464955.1 uncultured Methanosarcinales archaeon | reverse complement strand
AATCATTGAAAAAGCTTTCGTCAATCCCTTCTTGCCGCAAAGCCCCACAAAAACCTCTTTAGGGACATCAAGTCCTGTCTCTACAAAAAGTTTTGCAAGCTCATAAGCATCTGACTCATCATCTTTCTTTTTGAAGTTCATAAGTTTCCTTATTCCATATTCACAGAGATATCCTTCATTAAAAGCAAGAGCAGCTTTTGAATTGTTCTTGTTATATATCTTTTTCTTCTTTGTATCAACATAACATTCATCCTTTCTCCAAACACTGTCTTTTTGTTTAAATCCGTGATTATAAAGCTCCCACTTTACAACATCTCTGATTATCTCAGAACTGTCTTTTTCTTTTACATATCCTCCAACATCAACAATAGTATAAACCTCGAAAAAATCAGAACTCTTTCTTTCAAACCTGTAAACTCTTCCCAGATATTTCTTTGATTTTTGCCTTACCTTTCCTCTGCTAAGCTTATTAGACACAAGATAAGCATATTCATACCCTTTTACCTTTTTCGTTCTTATAAAAGCCATATAAGAGTTAGGCACTATGGGATTTATATATCTTTCCCTTTTGAGAAGCTCCCTAATACCAGAATTCAGGCATCTCAGCAAAAATAACAAAAATCTCAGTATAGCTTTTTCTCTACTAATCTACCTTTATCTTCAGTAAAAACCTGCGCCTGGAATCTATACACATTTCTCTTCATATTATTCCAGCAATCAGGAGAAAGTCCTGCTTTTAAGCATGTTTGATTAAGAAACTCTTCAGGTCCCCAATCCCACTCTTTAGCCACCTGAGGCAGCAGTATACCATATCCAAACTCGTCTTTTATAACAAGTCCGTCTTTGCCGATTTCTACTTTAGAAGGATATTCTGCAGGCTTATCTACTTCTATCTCTTTAAGTTTGGAAAGAACTGAAATTTCCATTTTGATCTTCTTATATTGCTTTTCTTTCAGCGGAGGAAATCTTGGGTCTTCAAAAGCAGCACCCCGTGCAGCCTGAACAACAGACTCCCATAATGGCATTGTCGGCTCCACATAACCGATACATCCAGTAAGCTCCCCATCGATATAAAGGCTTACAAACACCCCTAGTTTCTCATCAAATTCTTTTTGCAGTGCTTTGCCAACCTTAACATCTTCTCCTTTGAAATATGCAGAAATAGACTTTCTTGCTAGTTTTATAAGTTTCTCAGCTTGATTTACTTCCATCATTTAGCTGCTTTGGCAAAAGCAGATTTAAAATTTTCTCCTTGTTTTTTAAGCCTTTTTACAGCCTCATTCAAAGCTTTCTTAGGGCTTTCCTTTCCGTTTGTTTCTACTATAAATTTAATCTCATCTATCAATGGATGAGTAACGTCATAACCTGCAATCTTTATATTTGGATCCTGCCATAACTCTTTCTTCAATGCATTGCACATCGTATGGTTCTCGCCTTTCAGCTCAAATACAATCTTGTTCTTCTTTTCTTCTTTTATTTCTAGTTTCATTTTAGATAAGGAATCAATAAGGTGTTTAAAAACCTTGCGGAAATGATAAGCT
This sequence comes from uncultured Methanosarcinales archaeon, assembly GCA_964464955.1. GTDB lineage: Archaea > Nanobdellota > Nanobdellia > Woesearchaeales > WJKL01 > WJJM01. The sequence continues at coordinate 7,488 of CAYXHN010000052.1, read as the reverse complement.
TTTCTTTTTGATAGTTAAAACCATTTCTCTGCTAGGCAGCCAAATCCTCCGGCAATATATTAAAGAAAGTCTCATTCCCATGATATCCGTCTCTTAATTTCCTCGTCGAGAAAAGCATTTATTCCCAGACATTCCCAGCATGGGAATAAGAAAGATGCTGTTGCTGCATGATCAAAACACGATCCAGTCAACACCATAAAAAGGGGTCAAGTAGGATCTAAGGATTTACAGAGTAGCTTTTTCCAGTCTCCAACATCCCACATCGATCCTATGAATCTTCCTCTTGTGATGATCATATTTCCTTTTCAGGGGGAACCTAAACCTCCAGAATCCTTCGATCATAAACCCTTCATCCTTGCTTAATTCTTTGATAAATTTTGCACTGTCCGCCTTATGAAAGCTATATACAACATCAGCTATCTCCATAGCCTTTACTAGAAATTTCCTGTCTGCGTGCCTTTCTTTTTGCAGTCCGAAAGGTGGATTCTCTAGGACAATATCCACTTTCTCTTCGAAAAGCGAGATATCTTTCTGCACAAAATCAGCTTTCTGCTCTAGCTCAATATTAAACTTATCCTCGACAAGTTTCAGGTTTTCCATGGCAGTTTCAACAGCATCAGCATCTTTCTCGACGAAAAAAACCTTTTCAGCTCCAAGCAGCAAGGCTCCGATTCCCAGAACACCTGTTCCTGCTCCCAGGTCCGCGATTATCATGCCTTCAATCTCTCGTCTAAAAGATGCGTTCCAGAGCACTTCAGCGGCGATATCTGCTTCTGTAGGATACTGCTCAAGCTGAACTTTAGGATTTTTAAAACTCTTGAGTGATGACAATACCACAGCCAGCCCTTTTTTTGACGAAATTTCCATGTCAAACCCTCACTTTTTCAGCATTGATTTCTTCTGATCTCATTTTTCCATATGCTTTTTCCAGAAATATCTCACTTTTTCCAGGATATTTATAACTTTTCATTTCTCACTTATTTTTCCCCTCACTTTTTCCCAATTCTCTCTTTTACACATGGTTTTCTTCTCGAAAACTCTCACTTTTTCCACCCATCTGATAAACACAAAAAAGAGTATTATATCCTCTTGCAATCTTTTATCAGATTAACTCTCACTTTTTCTTTTTCCCGTCTTAAATATCTTTAAAAACCCTGTATTTTGTCAACATCTTATAATTAACTCTCACTTTTTAATCCGATAACATCTAAATAAGCAGTATCCAGCATTTATTCAGGATTATAGCCTTTTTTAACTCTCACTTTTACACCTTTTTCCTTTATTTTACCTGTTTTTCAGCATATTCTTCCCAGATTAACTCTCACTTTTGCTAATTTCCCCTCATTTTACCTGTTTTTCCAGCATATTCACCCCAAATAACCCTCACTTTTACACCTTTTTGGGCAATTTTCGTTTTATCCCCTCTCCATTTACCCTAAATTAACTCTCACTTTCTGCGAAAAATAGGCTTTTTCAGCCTTTTTATGGCCTTTCCAATCCCTATTAACTCTAAATTTTAATAAAAATCACTCTTTATTTTCCCTAAAATTTTCCCTAAAAAATCCCTTTTATCCTTTGATCAAAGCTTCTCAAATTCCTCAAGATCATATTCTCTGCTCAGTTTTCTCATTCCCAGATCATTCCCAACACAGTCCAGGGAATGTCCCAGAATAGTCCCAATGGGAATGACAAATAAAGCCTAAAATTAGCTTATTTGTCTTCTAAAAACTAAAGTATATTCCCAAATATAATCCCAAGATATTCCCAAATTAATCCCATTTTTGTCCTGGGAATTAGAAAGATTTAAATAAATAAGAGATATATTTATCTTAAAATGGGACTTTTTTCATCATTATCACAAAAAGACAGCCATGTTCACAAGCTGCATCAGGCAGTCTCATTCGCTTTCCAAAAAGTAAAAGATGATACTTCTCAGATATTCCAGTGGCTGCAACATTTCCATCAAAAACATCAGGAAACAGACCAAAGGCTGGCAAGGATTGAGGAGCACATATCTAATACTGGCAGCCAGGATACATTAGAGCTGAAACAAAGGCTTAGAAAACTGGAATATCACACTCAATATCAGCCTCAAATCTCAAGAGATGAGATCAGAAGGATAGCAGAAAACTCTGTCTCATATGATCATATATTAAGAAAGATTGAAGAGATAAACTTAAGGATAGATTCATTAGAAAAAAGCAAATATGCTCAGCGTACAGAGAAAAAGCAGTCTATCAAGGACAGGATAGTTAAAAAGATAACAAAGAACAGCAAGGATTACATAAAAAGCGTTATCTTATCGCTTATCAAGAAATATCAGCAGATATCTGGCTCTCAATTAAGAGAGATAGTGGTGGAAGAGCAGGGATTGTGCTCAAAATCCTCCTTTTACCGTGCTTTAGAAGAGCTTGAGAAGTCTTCAGATATAGAGATGATAAAAAAAGGCAAGGAAAAAACATATGCCTTTAAGACGACAATACAAAGATAAATAGAAAGGTTTAAAAATAAGAAGTTTTTTGAAATCAATACCAAATGGGGTGGTGGTAATGACAAATTTAGTATTAGAAAATAGAGATTCTGCTCTGGCAGAACTAAAAAAACTGACTAAAAACGTCAAGATAGCTTTTTCTGAGGTCCATAACGAATTCGAGGATCATTTAGACGGTATAAATGAAAACACAAACGAGATACAGGCTAATTATGAGTATATTTGCGAGGTAGACAATAAGATCTCCAAGCTGAATGAAAGGATAGATGACATATACAATGTCTTGTCTGATCTTACAGGCAAAAAGATGAGAAAGATGCCTGCTTATGAAGACATAGACCCTCTTACAACAGAAGAAAAGAACATATTCCTTAATCTTTACACAGAACCGGAGCCTATTTCATATGTTGATCTGGCCAGGAAGATGAATATGCCTATATCATTAACAAGGCAGTATATCACAAATCTGCTTGAAAAGGGTATACCTATCCAGAAAGAATACAAGAAAACAAGGCCTTTTATCTATCTGGATAAGAAGTTCAAAAATCTTCAGGCAAAAAAGAATGTATTGAAGATTGAGCAAAGAATCTTAACTTAAAAGTTTTAATCTTTTATTATTATTTTTATTCTCTATTCTTTCTAAGTTTTGCTTAAAAGTTTTAGAAAAAAATATCCAGATATTTTTCAATATTCAAAACATCCTGAACTTTTAATGAATTAAATGTTATTGAATAAATATATCAGATCAAACACATCAAAGATAAGTCAAAAAATTTGATTTTCTCAATCTGAATATAGGGCATAATAAGCCCAAATTCGCCCCTTTAGGCCATCTTCCTCATTTTCAGTGTAAAAAATGCGTTTAATGTACCTTAAATGCACTTATATGAAAGCCTCAAGAAAAAGCAAAAATCCAGCTTTGGATCAAGATCAAACCAGACTAAAGATTATAAAAAGTATTATATATTAGAATATACATATTAAAGAATACACATAAAAATCTCTATTTTAAAACATTTAGTTTTTGATTAATACTTTTAGATATAGATTAAGATTAAAACATTTAATCTTAGCTTAAAATATTTATAAAGAAATAATTTAACATTAAACGCACTTGTCAAAAAGTATTTATACTTCTACGCACATATAAACTAAAAAGAGGATAGATTCCTTCTTTTGACCAAAACCTTTATATAGTACAAAAAAGTACCATATATAATACTTTAAAGTGAGATTGACAAAATCAGAGACAAAAATACTGGAATTGTTCATCAACAACATTTTCTTAGAAACTTCTATAAACAATATTGCAAAGACACTTAAAAAACATTATAGAGTCATAAGAGTAAACATATTAAATTTATTAAAGAAGAATATTGTCAAATCAACTGACCTTGCAGGAGCTAAAGTTATATCTTTAAACATAGATGAAACTACAATGCCTAGCTATATGGCTTATGTTGAGGAGATTTACTCATACAACCAGCTATTCAAACACCTTCCACATATCGATGATATAATAAAAAAAGCAAGAGAGATAAGCCCCTGTTTCTGTCTGGGAATATTCGGTTCTTATGTAAAAAACATACAAAAAAAGGATTCAGATATTGATATGTTCCTCATCTGTTCCTCCAGCAAATTAAAAGAATATGAATCATTGATAAATCAATTCCCTTCTTTAGAAGATAAGATACACTGGAATGTTTTCACTATAGATGAATTCAAACAAGGCCTAAAGACAAAAGGGACATTAGTATATAAAGAAATAACAAAAAACAAATCAATAATAAGAGGGGCTGAATTATTCTATAATCTGATAGCTGAGGTAGGTAAGATTGAAGATTAATCTAACTAACGAAGAAAAGATTAACAAGAAAATAAAAGATTTATACAGTTCAGGATCGATAAAAAAAGACAGATCAATATTCGGGTTAATATCTTTGATGGTAAAAAAGTCAAACAACAATCTAAAGTTTGCAAAACTGGCATTTAAGACATCAGACAATCAAAAATTAAAAGAATCTTTGGGATTAAATAAAGATGATTCCTTCTTTGATTGGACAATAATAACTGCATATTACTCGATGTATTTTATAACCCATGCTCTTTTAGCAACAAAAGGGATAAAAATAAAAAAGATAAGAGTGCATGAATCAACATTGTTTGCATTTGCTAAATATTTTATATTAAGCAAAGAACTGGAAGATGAATTATTCTTGATCTATGAAGATGCTGAATCAAAAGCAGAAGAGCTGTTTACAACACTTTCAGAAGAAAAAGACAAAAGAGTCCATTTCACTTATGAAAGGCTTCCTAAAGCAAACAGGCAGCCGGCAAAAGAATCAATAGAAAATGCTTCCAAATTTTTAAGAGAGATAGAATCAATAATAAAAAGTAAAAAATATGTCTAAGATGCTAAAAAAACTAGAGACAGAACTGAGGCTAAGGGGATTTTCAGAAAAGACAGTAAAGAATTATCTATTCTATAATCAAAAATTCCTTGATTTCATAAAAAAGCAGCCAGAAGAGATAGAAGAAGAAGACATCAAATCATTTATTGCACATCTGATGTCAGACAAAAACTATAAGCCTGCATCAACAAACCTAGCTATCTGCTCTCTGAGGTATTTCTATGAAAAGGTCCTTGAAAAAGAGATATTTGCAAAGATAACTCCTCCAAAAGCAGAAAAAAAGATTCCAACCGTTTTGACTAAAGAAGAATTAACCGGCCTGTTCAATGCAGTAAACAACAAGAAGCATAGGATACTACTGGAACTGATGTATTCTTCTGGATTAAGGGTCAGTGAAGCAGTCTCATTAAAGTTTGAAGACCTCAATCTAAATGAAAAAGTAGGAATAGTGCGCCAGGCAAAAGGAAAAAAAGACAGGATCATCATACTTTCGAACAACATCATAGACAAGCTTGAAAAATACAGGCAAAAGAGAGACAAAAAACAGCTATTTCCAGACAACCCATTCATATTCCCCTCAAACAAGAAAAAAGACAACCATATGTCTATAAGACAGGCCCAGAAAGTGATAAATGATGCAGCCATAAAAGCAGGAATAAACAAAAGAGTCTTCTGTCACTCATTAAGAAGCAGTTTTGCAACGCATCTATTGGATTCAGGCACAGACATAAGGATTATCCAGGAATTGCTTGGGCATTCTAATCTTTCTACCACAGAAAGATATACTAAAGTCTCTACAGAACAATTAAAGAAAGTAAAATCTCCTTTTGACAACATAAGATTCTAAAAAGCATCAGTTTTAAAAGCAATGCGGCTCTGTTAAACTTGTTTGAGCGGATTGTTTTTGGTTAGTGCTCTCGATTTTGATTCTGATCAGCAATATGGAGATTATGGCAACACACAGATATATTGAAACAGAATCCCATAAGAGGATAAAGAAGACAAGAAGAAGAATCCAAAGAAAGGGCTATTCTAATACACGGCCAGCAAAACTTAATGGTATAGGCCAGGTCGATCTTTGTTTTATCAACGAAATAAAAGATGACTATTATCTGATCTTCAGGGGAAAAGAGACCTCAGGGTGGTATGTTGGCTTTGAAAAAGGAAAGATCTCAGAAGAAGGGAGAAAAAGAGAATATCTGAAAAGAATAATGCAGGATGAAAAATATGAACATAACACTTTTGCTCCTCTTGAAAAACTAGCTCTTGAACTTATAAAACACAAGGAAAGATTTCTTACAGACCAAAACAGGGTAGATAATCAAGAAGGGACAATCCCTTTAATTGATAAAGTATACTTATCTTTTTACAAGAAAGAATAAAACTAGCCTATATAGCTCATCTTCTGCTGCTTTTTTGTCTGTTCCTGGGCAGCTTGCTGGCTTTGGTTTAATATATCTTTAAGTTTTTTCTCAAACTTCTCAGCCTGTTTTAGTAGAGGTTTGTAATCTACTTTTAGTCCAAGATATTTATCCAATATCTCAATCACTTTTGCAGCAGCTTTAGAGTCAGGAAGCTCTGAGTGTGTTTCAGCAAATATTGTAGAAACAGGAACTTTGTTTGCTTTCAGTAATAGCAGTCCTGTGGTACCCATTATTATACCTTCATTTAATTCCTCAGCTCCGGATTCCTTCATCTTTTTCGCTTTTCTCTTATCAGTTGAATAGAAAAATGCTTTCATCTTTCCAGAAGGTTTTGTGCTGCCTATCCCTTCCAGGCTGATAATCTCCTTTGCATTCAACTTCTTAGCAATCTCATGTATCATATCTGCTATCTTCCATTCTAATCCGCTTAACCCTGTAATAGCATGTATAAAGACAACATTATATTTTTTATTATGGAATATGCCTATCGGCTCTATAACATCCCCTTTATGCACAGCCACCATTGCAGCCATACTCTTCATCCTTATCTTTCCTATCTGCTCAGTATCAAGATGGTCCATAAGAAATTCAGTCGATATAGAACCTACAAGTCCAAATCCAGGAAATCCATCTATGATTGTAGGATTTTTTGGCCTCTTTTTTAGATCGTATTTCATTAACTATTCATAAAATAAGGTGATATATAAAACTATCGATAACAAAGTTTTTAAACTAATCTTGCTTTCATCAGATAATGCCGAGGATAAAAGGAAAAGTTCATTCAGTAAAAGAACAGTATGGATTTATCTGGTTCCATATAGATACAAAAGCAGGAAAAAAATGGATATCACTCGAGAAAGAAGCGTTTGATGAGACATTCAAAGACTATCTGGTAAAGAGATTATACAGCAAGCACAACAGAAAAACAAAAAATAGGATAAAAAAGCTAAAGCACAAGATAAAGCTCCTGAAAAAACAGGAAAACAAAGAGCACAAACTAGAGCAGAGAGAACACGAGATTACAACATTAAAACACAGCATCAAAAAAGACCTTCATGTGAACGACCTTATTGGAAAAAAGATACTATTCAGGCCCATACTCTGATTCAAAACTGAATAATTCGGAAATTAGTTGTCACTTCTAGAGTATATAGGTTGATGC
>CAYXHN010000051.1:0-9264 GCA_964464955.1 uncultured Methanosarcinales archaeon | reverse complement strand
GAGAATCAAGCTTTGCGATGCTTATAAGATATAAATCTCGTTAACCCAAGTTACCAACGCAGAATTTCCATTTGATTTCTTAAAATAACCCCTATAATACTACTCAAACGCATCATTTTCTAAAGGAGAAAGCAAATGCCAAGAAAATGCGGCATCTATGTCAGAGTATCTACTGCCATGCAGGTAGATACAAAAGACGGTTCCTTAGATACACAGGAAAGCGAACTGAAGAAATTTCTTGAAATGAACTCAACAAACGAGGAAAAATGGGAGCTGGTGGATCTCTACAGGGAAGAAGCAAGGTCAGGAAAAAACACCAAAAGGCCTCAGCTAAAAAGGCTCTTAGATGATATAAGAAGCAGGACAATTGATACTGTTATTGTCACGAGAATCGACCGCTTCACTAGATCGATCATAGATTTCTACAAGATATGGGAGGTTTTCCAGGAATATGATGTGGAATTTATCTCAAAATGGGATTCATTCGACACATCTACCCCCATAGGCAGGGCAATGCTGAATATCATCCTTGTCTTTGCCCAGCTTGAAAGGGAGACAGTATCAGACAGGACAAGGAAAAAGATGCAGTGGAGAGCAGAACAGGGGCTTTGGAACGGCGGCAGGCTTTTAGGATATAAGATTGACCCTGAGAACTCCGGAGTATTGATATTCCATAAGGAAGAAAAGAAACTTGTAAAGCTGATCTTTGAAAAATATCTTGAGCTGGGAAGCGTCTCTGCCTTAGTGAAATATCTCCACGAGCACGGCTACAAGACCCCTCAATTCGAATCAAGGAGAGGTAGAAAAGGCGGAGGAAGAAAGTTCTACAAATCAGGCATATTCAGCATACTATCAAATCCCGCCTACACAGGAAAGATAAGGTTCGGAGAAAACATATACGAAGGAAAGCACAAGGGAATCATCTCTGAAGAGCTGTTCAAAAAGGTAAATGATACGCTGAAAGAGCATGCTCCGAAAAGAAGGAATTTTAAAGCAAAGAGGAAATATGTTTTTCTTCTCCAGGGACTGATAAGATGCGGAAAATGCGGAAGCTACATGACTCCAAGAAGCTCAACAGGAAGGAATGACACCTATTTCTATTATGAGTGCACAAAGGCAAACAAGTCAGAAGGGATTGACTGCGATGCACAGTATGTTCCTGCTGATTCTGCTGAACAGGCTGTTGTTGAAGAGATAAAAGATATCTCACTTGACAAAAAACAGATAGAAGAAATCGTCAGGAGAGCAAATGAAGAATCCAGCAAAGCACTGAAGTCTCTGAAAAAAGAAAAAAAAGATGTTGAGAAAAAGCTTTTTCCTGTCAGGCAGAAAACAGAAAACATGGCTGAGACAATTGCCAAAGAAGGCATAAAAGCATTCAAAACATTGGAAAAAAAATTGTCTGAGCTGGAAACTATACAGGAAAATTTTGAAGATGAGCTTTCAGAAATTGAACAAAAGATAAAATCCGAGAAAAACAGAACAGTAAATGCGCAGGAATTCGGCAGGACACTGAAAAGCTTTTCACAGATTGCAGAAGCCGCAACTCATGAAGAGCTCAAATCCCTGATCCCAAGGGTTGTAGATCATATCACATGGCACTGGAAGAGCAAAGGCCAAGGGCTTGTTGAGATAGCCTTTTTCAGCCAATTTACAGGAAGCGCCTCTGAATCTGCAAATAAAACAGGCGCACAAAGCATAGACAAGCCTGCTTTGGTGCGCCCGAGTGTAGTTAATGGCTACCCGGTAACTACACCCAACGCACCAGAATTTAGGTCGAATAAAGTCCCGACTGTAAAACTCTCCCTGGCTTTCTTCACAATCTATAATAAAAAGAAATCATACTTCATCTTCGGGGAAAAGCCAGATGTATTTGCTCACCTGAAGAAGATAAGAAAGAAAGACCTTGATATGCATGCTAAACAGAATAAATCAAAAAAGAAATGAAACAGGTTACCTCTTTTTGTTTCTTTTTACAATAAAAATAACTGCAAAATAAAGCATTTATTAAATCATATCTCTAATACACTCTTCTATTCGTTCCCTGAAAACATATACGAAACTAATCCAAAACAGGGATAATGTTGCCCATAAAATAAGCATAAAGGAAACAAACTTAATTTTATGACAAATAGATGGTTCATCACAAAATAACAAAGATAATAAACTTCCAATGGTGGCTAAAAAATAAATCAAACAATATGACTCAAATTTTCGTATTAAATTGGTAAGTCTTTTTGAGAATGAATGATTCTCCTCATTGATCTTATGACTTGCTGAAAACAAAAATATAGCAACGCCAATACTGCTAAATGTTAATAAATGACTTGGATCAAATTTCATTAGTGTTAGGCCATATCACTTGAAGAAAGTATTTTTCCTTTTTTTTACCCAGATAGATTGTGTCATAAAGAATACAATTTATTCTTTCTTTTGATGTATCTGCAGTCATCCCTGCAAAGAAGGCCAATAAAGACAGATAAGCATATTTTATAAATTTAGAAAAATGGAATTCTCTAGGCTCAAGCCGAACATGTTTACCATCCACAACCATACAGTGTCGAATATAATTTCGATTTTTCGGCTCACTAAGGATTCCTACTCTAAATTTGTTATTTTCTTTAGACAATTTTATTAAAGGATGATTTTTTATATTGTCTATTCCATGAACAGTTGAGACTCTTATATCAACCCCTCTGCCCACAGCTTCTCGAATAGATCTCAGAAGTATGTCAGATGACCAAAAGCTTTGAATTAAGTGTCCGCTTACAATAAATATTTTATCTTTTGCATTAGATATTAGCTTTGATGTCTCTTTAATACTGGAATCTGTTTTTTTGGCTGAAAAGGATTTTGAGCCTTTCACGACTCCTTTTAATTGATCAGAAAACATCAAGAAAATAGGACAAAACACACAAATAGCGATGACTGCATATATCCTATCTATAATAGAGAAAACACACAAAGATACTACAATTATTGAAGATACGACAGCAGTCAGAGCGATAAACTTTCTAATTCTTTTAATAAAATTCATGGCTTTCCTTTATCTTTTATCTTATATTGTCCACTGCATTTATTATAGACGTGATCTATAAGCTCCAAAAGATAGTTGCCTTTTTGCAATTTTGGCTCATCAATAATTTGACCATATCTCATCATCCCGTCCAAAGCAAAAAAGGCACTTGCACCCACAAATAATGGATCAATATCAGATCCTGACAGGTAATATGACTGTATGCATACTGAAGGAATAAATTCGGCAAGGCTATTAAAAAAACAGCCTGCTTTAGAATGATACCACGAAAATTTATCCTCCAGATAATCCTGCCTGGGCAAAGCGCCAATTATAGCATGAGCTAAAACATTTGCAATTTTTTTTTCAAGACCAATACTTTTATTTGGTGCTTTTAATCGGCTACCTTCCATGTTATCTCTTATTTTACATCGACTTAAATAATTTTCTATTTTGTAGTACATAAAATTATTATCTCATTTTGTATCGACTTACCCACATATGAACTTTAGTCAAAAATGCAACCTGTACATCTGACAAAAAAGTGCTTCAACTATCCATAGATTTTTTCTTTGTTCCTTTTTATCTGCTTCGCCCAGATACGAGAACATTCTTCAATAAAACTCTCTACCCTTTCCTCATGGCTCAAACCGGAGCAGGGATTCTCTTTACAGGGCGGATACTTACCTGAATCGATGATCCTGACTTCTATTTTTATTTTTCTTCTGCTCATCATAGGATCCCTGCTCAATTTTCACTGCAACAATTTCCTAAAATTACAGACAATATTTGCATGATACTTAACCAGCATCTCAGCATTTCCAGCCAATTCATAAGCACTCATCATCTTTTCTCCAGGAAGAATATGCTGTCCGTACTGTGACAAGTACTGCGACATCAATTTCACACGATAATCAAAATCAAGTTTATTGATATGGATTCCGACTATGTAATTTATATACTTGAAAACAGCCATCTTCCGAAGCTCTTCTGCAATCAGATTTATAACTTCAACAATCCCGCCATCTCTTCCAGTAACACAGTTTTTTATGGCCTGAACATATCCCCCTTTCTGTTTTTCAAGCAGCTGCCTCATTTCAGAATAGGCAATGTCAGCAGGCATCTTCCCATTGAAATTAAGGCTTCTTGTGTAATGGTATGCGAAATATTCTGTGAGAATCGAGTCTGCCTCATCCTTTGTCTTAGGCAGAAAGTTTGAAAGCGTGTAGCTCTCACGAATCATCCGGTGTGGATAATCAATTTTCTTGCCGATAAGGTCTTGATGTAATTTGTCAAGTATCTCCTGCACGTTAGCAACGTAAGGCATAAGTCCACCTCCTAAAATTTATCATATTCTCTTTTCTTCGGTTCTATTTTCTTCTTCAATTCAGAAATTGGCGTATAGTAATTCTGAAGATTATAATCGATTATCCTTTGCCTTACCTCGTCATCAAAATCTTCACGCGGAGGAAAGGTCTTAAGAAAAGTTACTTTATTTGATATCTTCGAATATACCTCACCCACGCCAAGCGACGAAATGTCATTTTGTGAGACTTTATTCGCGAATGTAAACGACAGATTTCTTGCGTCTTGAATGTTTACATTAAAACACATCACATTTGGGATGGAACAGAGAGCTTTCAAAATATTAAAATGTATCTGCCCCGTCTCTTGATGGGCCAGAGTAAGATGCAATCCGTGCTTTCTAGCTTCGTTTATGATGCTTGAAAGCAGGGTGTAAACAGGGAACCTATGAAATTCATCGATGAACAAGTATATCTGCTTTCTTTCATCCTGAGCAAGTCCTGCCTGAGCATATGCAGCTTTCTGAAACTGTGAAATTAAAAATGAACCTAGCATCGCCACATTGCTCCCGCCAAGTATGCCCATAGGCAGGGAAGCGATAAAAATCTTTTTCTCTTTTATAATCGACTTCACATCAATCCTGTTTTTTGTTCTTGAGAAAAGCAAAGAAAGCCTTTCATCCAGAAAAAGATTAGAGACTTTATTGATAACCGGAGTTAACGCTTCCATCCTGTATCTAAACAATTCATGCTGAAAAAATCTTCGTATCTCAAGATTCTTTGTTTTGCTCAGCATTTTTTTGATAAGCTGTTTTGATCTCCCGCTTCTTGATAAAAGAATTGGGATAGAAGTTAAATTTTTGTTCAGCAGGAACAAAGCATAGATTATCTTTCCCAAAATATGAGAAAATCTCATTCCGACATGCCCGTCAAACAAAGATTCAAAGGCTGTCACAAAGTCAACAGTCAATCTTCCTATCTCGCCTTCATTGTCAGTTATGAAGGGGCAGTAGTCAGGGGAATAATCTTCAAAAGCAGGATTGAAATAGACAACCCTTTCTTTATCTTCATCATCAATATATCCAAGCAATTCCTGGGCAGCGTCTCCATGAGGATCGATAAATACTGCTGTATTGTTCTTAGCAACATCAAGGAACTGGTGTATCATGGAAGTTGTTTTTCCATAGGTTGAAGTGCCGATGATATACATGCTCTTGTTTTTCTGCGAATCAGGCAATACAACAACCTCATCCTTTCCGCTGAAATTATTGATTCCAAGCTTCCTGCCTTTTGCTTTCAGCTCATCCGGAAGTTTCAGGATAATTCTGCTGTTGTCAATCGTATCTATGTTAATGCTTCCAATAGCAGTTATTGAAGTGTCAGGCAGGCAGGTAAGACAGCAAAGCTCATCAGAAGAGACAAGGAATCCTGTTGTATAAGAAATTCTCTTATGAAGCATCTGCCTTGTCTTTTCAGCGCCAATCTTTTTAGTATAATCATCAGATGTTGTAAATTGAAAAGGCCTGCCTCCATACTGAAACATGCCTGTATATTCTTTCAGCAGATCAATCTCAGAAGTGCAGCCGATCCGGACTTTTACTGCAAATAATCTCTTCTCCCCGTAAGTTTTCAGCTGCCTGTAATAGACACCGCGGGGGATACCATATTTTTCACTTCCCCTTAAATCTATATTCTGGAACTTTTCAATATTCTTAATCCAGTCTGCTTTGCATGGCAAAAAAAGCACCTGCATAAATCCAAACTCATCTTTTTTGAGCTGGGATAATAACCGCATAAAGGTTACAGCAGGATTGGACAGAAGAAGAGAATAATCAGTCATCTTCCTGTAATATGGCTGCTGGGTATATAAGTCAACAAACTGAATCTCCTTTTCTTTTATCCCTGCAAATGGGTCATCCTCTGTCTTTACTGCTTTTATCATCTCAAATGCAGAACCCCATGACTTTTCATATGCAGTTGAATACCTTTCAGGACAAGAAGCAGTAATCCTTATACTGTCAGTATTCCCTGTTACCTCATAACTCATAATTCCAGAAAAACAGGATTGCAGAGTAAGTATTTTTTCACATTTTATAAATGTTGTTTTAATATCAAGCAATGGAGGATGTATCTCAAACAATACATGCTTTACAGGACTGCAACCAACAGCATCTTTCTGCACTACTCTTGAGTAAGGCTGCATCATGTCAAAGTCATCGAACTCCGGCTCTAAACAGACAGGTCTTGTGTGGATTGTCGTGTCCCTGAACTTGTGCTGCTCTTTTTCAAGAGCATGAACAACCTTGCCTGCAAGAGCCTTGTCAACAAAGCTGATGGCTGTCTTTGAAAGCTCATTCATTTTTTTAACTGCCTTCCTGAATCAGTCAGAAGTTTTTTGTTTGCAGCCTCTCTGAATCTTCAACCTGTGGAGATGCCCCCCACCTTAATCTCCACCCTAACCCCCTGCTAAATCCCCTGGTTTATAAGAGACTGTTTCCTGCCTTCTGCGTGCCATATTTTTCCATCCAACACGCTTTTTTCATCAACATCCTCAACAGATCCAAACCAGAAAAACAAAGCATCATTCTTTACAGCAAGCTTATGAAGCTTTTCAATCTCCCTGCCCTCAACCACAACCAAAACCCGAAATCCTTTTCCTTTCAATTCGAAATCAGAAGCATAGGCATTGGAATCAAAGTATGAAAGATACTTGAATATCTTATCCTCAAATCCATACTGCAACTTTGAAGCAGACAATGCCTCTGTCCCTCTTTCTATCTCCACAAAATGCAGAAGCCTTTTTTTCTCCCTGCTCAGCATAAAAGCAGCATCAGGCTCGATCGCATTTGCATCAAGCCCAGGAAGCAAATACACCTGTTTTCCATAATAGAAATCTAAGGAAAGCTTTGTCCCAGAAACAGCATTTACAATCTGAATCCGAAAATCATTTATCATCAATGAATGCCTGCAGGAATGGATGTTCGGCTTTTTTGCCGGGGCAGGACATTCCAATCCATAAAATCTCAATGTTTCCCACCCCTTTTTAACCAAGAAATAGACATATTCTGTCTTGCCGATAGTATCACCATTGGGATTAGGATAGCGTTTAACAAGTCCATTTCTGAAAAGCTTCAGCATCCTTGCACATGCCTTTTTCCTTGACGGAAAATACAAAGCCGCAATCTGCGAAAGAGAAATAATGTTAAAGCTTAAATCATAAAGAATGTGATAATCACGTTTCCAGAGTTTCATGTTAAACGTTTCCAGAGTTTCACGTTAATTTGAGTTATTCTTAAATCGATTTCAACCCTCTAACCCCTGATTTGATCTCCAGGCTTTCTTTCTTACTCTCAAGCCCTATCTTTTCACCTTCCAGGGATAATATTTTATTCTTAAGCAGGATATCGTTCCTTTCATTCTTAAATTCAAAGAACAACAAGTCTTTCTTTGCCCCTATAATTTCAGCATCCAGATGACGAATCCTATCTTTTGTTTTCATCAGATCCCATGAATCCGAATTTAATATATCAAGCATAATTTTCTCCTTGATCATTTCAGCTAAACCAGTTTTTTCCCTGACGCCTTTTATATTCTTCCTCCTGCTCAAGCCTTTCTTCAAAAGCATCCCTTTCCCTCATCGCCTGTTCAGTTAAATTATCAAACTCAGGAGGCTCAATCTCCCTGATCTCTCCTTCCCTCATATCCTGCCGGGCATCCTTTATCTCTTCCTGCGTATCTTCAATATCCATTTCCCTCCCCATCACTTCACTCTGCATATTAAATTTATCAATAGCATCCGTTATCTCTTCATAAGCATCCGGGAGAATTGTGTATCCGTCGAGTCCCCAGGGATGTGCATGAACACCTTCGTATTCTTCAGGGATAAGCATAATATACCTCCTATTCAAATTTGACTACGAAAAAAACATCAGCTGTAAAAATAACATCTCCAGGACTTACACCGCTCCATCTGTATGTCAGTTTTCTTTTATTCAGATATGTTCCATTTGTTGAGTTTGCATCTCTTATCTTTATCTCAGACCCATCAAAGCGGATCTCAAAATGGCGACTGGAAATATTCCTGTTTCCAGGACATATCTTGTCCCTGCCCAGCAGATGCTTGCCCATTTCGATATGAATATTTCTGCCGTTTGATGAGAGCAATGTAAGTTTTTTTTCTGTTTTATTTCCTGTTCCTGTGTAACAGCAATGGAGATCCTCGAACATCTCTTTCCCGCTTTTATATCTATCTCTGGGGTCAAGCTGGATGGCTTTTTCTACAATCTCAGCTATCTCAGGGCAGGTAATTTTAATATCAGATATATCAGGCTGGGTGTTTGTGGAAAGATATGTTTTCCAGGCTGGAACCGAAGTTGAAAATAGCTCTGCACCGACAACCATCTCATAAAGCAAAACCCCGATTGAGTAAATATCAGAGGAAGGAGTTAAAATGTCTCTATTCAAAAGCTCTGGGGAAGCATAAGGAAAAGTTCCCATCGAAATTTCAGGAATCTCATTCATTATCTCAAAACAAGTGATATCGATGAGACGGGCAATGCCTCCTTGGTCATCAATAATCACATTATCAGGCTTGATATCTGTGGCGATAACCCCTATCGAATGCATCTCTTTTACAGCCTCGCAAAGGCAGAGTCCTGTATATGCTGTTTGATTCTTGTCAGCTTTGCCCTTTATGGCTAATATCTCCTGAAGAGGTTTTCCTTCTACCAATTTCATAGCAGAGTGCAAAAAGCCGTGTTCTTCAAAAACCTCATCTGCTTTGACTATAAGATCTGAGTTAATCCGAAGTGAAGGCTCTTGATAAATCCTCTGCTTCAGTTTTTCTGAAATAACTTCTTTGTAAAACCGTTTCAATGCAGTCTTTCTTCCTGTTGCAGTATCTTCGCAATTAAGAACAAGGGCAGTGCCTCCACTCCCAAGTAT
>CAYXHN010000050.1:0-9429 GCA_964464955.1 uncultured Methanosarcinales archaeon | reverse complement strand
GGTAAATTCAAACAAGCTAAGGACTCTTAATTATTTAACTGTCAAAGTTGGGTTACAAACACCACCATTTTCAACACACTCAGTCTCTTTTTCGTTCTCTTCATCACTATTACTTTCACTCGCTTTTTTTACCAACTCTTTAACCTCATCAATCTTCTCATAACATTCTTGTTTATAACAGAAGTATTTTCCAGTTCCTTCACAGCCAAAGCTGTCTTCTCCTATATTTTCTATCAAACCATCTCCATCGCAGTCGCAAGCAGGATCTTGTGCTTCTTCTTTAATCTTATTTTTATCTGTAGGAGGATTTACCAATCCTCTGCATTGAGGGTATGCATGGCATTGTTTTGTTGTTCCTGAAGTCATACTATCATTATAACAATACCAAGTATGTGATTCTGGAGAGCCAGAACCGCCAGTGCAGTCATCTGAGATATAATTCTTTGCTCCATTATTGGGTACAGGTTCTACATCTATATATATAGCATCTTCTTCTAATTTTCCATCTCCATTGCAGTCACATCTTTCTACATTTTGATGATCTACATCTCCATCTGAATTACAGCCCTCTGATTCTTTTCTTTCTCCAGGGTTTACCCTTATCGGATATTCTTTTTCCTGCTTTCTTCCGTCAACCTTGATAATATCTTCTGGAATAGAATCCCTGCAGAATCCTTTATTTTTCTCTCCAGGAGCATGCCTTAGTTCAAGATTTATCTTCCATGTCTGAGGAGTGTTTATGTTTACTGCTCTTGCTGGCTCGAATGTGAAAGTGTATTTTTTACAGGGTTTATCCGAATATTTCCCACTATCATATGAATCTAATTTCACACAATCGTTATTCCCTGGAACAATAACACCATCAAATCTGAATTCGCTGCCTGCATACATCTTTACAATATTTTTAATATCAAACTCCTTAAATTCTCCCTTTGGATTTTTAACAATCACTTTATCTGCAAAGGATGTTTTTCCTGAATCGCCATTCACATCTCCATTACTATCAATAAAATAAACAGTATTTGTTTCTTCAATGTTGTATTCTCCAAGTTTTTTATAAGTGGTTCTTCCGTTTATTTTTGGATTTACATAATATGTTGCAGCAGTTGAGCCAAGCTGTTCAGCTTCAATAGTCTCTATCAATGTCCTTGGGATGTTTGATGTTGCTGTTCCTGAATCTCCTGCAGGTATTGCCCATGTCTCGCCGTTAGGACCTAAAAGCTTCTGTCCTCTTTGATTCTCTACCTGAGCCCAGAGACACTGTTTTTTATCTCTTGCTATTATAGATATAGGGTTAAGCATTATGGATTCTCCTATGTAATAATTCTGACCATTGCATGGCTTTCCGTTGCATTCTACCTCTCCGAAGAATGCAGAGCCTCTTTTGTTCCACAACAGCTCTCCATGGTCGCATTTAAACTCTCCTGTTGTCTGATCAAACCAGCATGCAAGTATGTCCTGGACAGTAGCGTCTTTTATAGGGAAATAGAATATTCCATCTTCATGGCCTTCTGGCAGACATTGCTCTCTTGTTGTCTGGTCATGGATATTCAATCTTACTTTTACATGATCATATCTTGTCAGGCCTTCAACAGACTTGTGCATACTTTTATCTACAACATCTCCTGCACCTACATTTCTTCCACTGTCAAGAGGGAATGTCTTTTCTGCATGTCCTGATACAAGACAATCACAGCCCTGAAGATTATCTTTGTCTCCTACCTTTGAACAGTCAACTCCAGACTTGCCCTGTTCATCTGCTCCTACGCAGGCAAGATGCACTGTATATGAATCTATATCACACCCAGCCAGGATGTTATAAGCAACCCTGTATTCATATGTTGACTGGGAAGTGTCAGGATTCCATGTCAGATATTCCCTGTCAGCTGGCCATGCAGATACATGGGTGTTGAATGCAGTTGAATAAGCTACATCCATAAGCCCTTCAAGATCCATGCCCCAGTCTCCTGTCAATGCTCCCAGGCATATCTTTCTTGCCAAGACTCCTTCTGAAACTCCAAGATAATTGTCTAAAGCAGCATTTTCATATTCTCCTCTAAGATCATCTGCAGATTCAGTAACTCCTCCCCAGACAGAGTCTGCTCCTAAGGAAGTATATCCTCCAACCCCTGCTCCAAGGTCAAGCTCTTCTCCGAAAAGAGGCATGCAGCCGTCCTGAAGAGATTTTATCAGTCTGAATATAAGGACGCATAAGTATTGTGTAAACATCTCCTTGCATATGCCTGCATTTGCCTTTCCAGTTGTCTTTATCTGGTTTAGACATCCTAGGAATCCTTCTAATATGGATTGCAGCAGCTTTAGCCTATTCCTTATCCCTGAGATGCAAAGACATTGGACAGCTGAAGTATGCTGTGAGGGTGTAAGCATAGGGGCATCTTTAAATATAAAATTATCCTGTCCAAAGCATGCAGACATGTCTCTCTCTTCCCAATATCTATTTTCATTATAGCAGACAGTGCCTAGCTTTTCAAGCCTGTAATTGTATTCTTTTTTATAGGATTCTTCTCCTGATTCTCTTTCATCTACTTTTACGACCTTATATTCATGCTCTTTACCCAAATCTTTTACAGTTACACTATCTTCTATACCTTCACAAGTATCTCCTACTAGTTCCTCCTTAGTCGGAATATCTGTTTCTTCTCTTATCTCTTGAAGCTCCTCTTTTGAAATGCTTACTGTATTGCTGTCAACATAGTCTGCTGTGATAGAGGATGGAGCTTCTATGCCGCCATATACTTTTTCTAATGTTACTTTGTTCCCTTCCCTGCTTACAGCAACATATTCATGTTTTTCATAATAATAATATCCCTTATATTGCTTGCCCTCATGTCTTATCTCTTTATTTCCTCTGTGAAGTATCATGGTCTTTTCCATGTCTTCTTCTGCAGCACATGTCTGCGCTTTTTTCAGGGCTTCTCCTATTTCTCCAGCACTTTTCTTTGGGTCAGCAGTCCATTTTGCAGGAGAACTATGGCATAATACTCTATCACAGGCCCATCTGAATGCTTTATTTGCTCTTTCTTCCATCTTCCACATATTATCGCATGAAGGGCATGCTTTTTCAAAACCTTCTATATTATTCGGATCATATTGAAGAGATCTTGTGCATTTTGTATCACCCTCCTCTCCAGAAGCTTTATCACTCAATATCTCAGCTCCACAGGATAATCTTCTGACTATAAGTGCACCTGTTCTGAAAGCAAATGAACCAAGGCAGGCTATTGCAGAGTATTTCAGAACCTGCTCAACCTGGGGGATTATCTGATCAAGCTGCTCTAATGTCTCGTTTATAGCTTCAACCCCATCCACCAAAAGCCAGTCAGGAAGAACATCTCTCGGGTCTATCCTTGAAGTGTCAAGAGCATAGGCAAAATCCATGCAGCTAACTTGCAGAGGGAGGTCTGTTATCTCTTTTCCATCAACCTCATGCGTATATTCTACTTTTACTTTTAATGGGAATCTCATCTCATTAGTCAGGTCTTCAAGCATATCATCTGAAAAATCAGTCAGTCCTTCCATCTTTTTAAGATTGAACCTTACATACCATAATGTCTTGTCCTCATTTGGCCTAATTGTGGCTTTAGTAGGCATGACCTTGCAGGAAAGATTATATCTTATATCCTCCTCAAGAAGCTTGGATCTGCAGGCTTTTTCAAATATCACTCTTTCTATTACTGGCTGTTCTCCATACCCCTGATAAGATAGATTTATAACAAATGATATGAGCTCTGTTCCCTGCTCCAGCCTTTCAGGGCTTAATAATGTTGGAGACTGATAATCGACAAGGCTTTGTATGTTCCAGTTCATGCCTCCTGAATAGCATGTGCCTATAGGGTATGTTATCCTTTCCTGCTTTGTCCTTCCGACTGCATCCTTGACCACTATATAGACAACAGCTGTCCTTGTATCAGGCTTTGCTCCTGCTGCTTCTGGAGGTATCTCAGCCTGTTCTTCTACTTCCTGAGGGCCTGTGCCAAAACCAGTATCTTCTGAATCTGCTTCAGGAGCTTCAAACTCAAACCCTTCTAATTCAACTTCTTTAAACTTGAAATAGCCTCCTGAATCAGCTGTTGTTACAATGTCAGGCTCACCTTCAACCTCTCCGAAATATATCTCAACCTGGGCATTCGGCTTTGTCTGGCCTTCTATATCTGTTTCTGTATTGCCTTCATAGAAAAAAGCTCCTCTTTCAGGCCTTATATCTTCTATCCTTATCGGCTGAGTATCAACAAATACTGTTCTTGAGGCTGTTTTTCTGTTGCCTGCAGAATCAACAGCTATAACTTCTACAGTATGTGTCCCTTCTTCTATCCCCAATGTTGCCTCAAACTCTGTCCCTGCTGTGGATTCTTTTATAACACCATCAACCTTTATCTGGATTATACTTTCTTCTGAAACTGTCCCTTTTATAGGAACACTTGGCTCTGCAGAGACAGGAGGAAGCTGGGTTATCTCTATCTCAGGGGCTATAAGGTCAACCTGCACATTTATCTCTGTTGAATTAGTATTGCCAGCATGGTCTACTGCTTCTAATCTAAAGATGTTTGTCTCTTCGCTTGTTAGTTCAATGTTCATCAACCTGAAGGTTCCCTCTTTATTAGGGTCTGAAGTTCTTATCCTCATGCCGTCTTCATAGATATTTACTCTTGAGAAAGGTTCTGTTGTTCCCTCTATATTCAGTCTTGGAGTCTTTATGGATTCAGGGATATCTGCTTTGATAAAAGGAGGGGTTGTGTCTTCAGCTAAAGTTGTGAAAGAATAAAATTCATCGCTGTTGTTGTCAACAATTGTATCAGTTCCATTGCTGCTTTGCAATTCAAAGAAATATTCTGTGCTTTTTTCAAGTTCTGTCAGGGTAACAGAATGATTTTTTACCTGTCCTGCATAAGATACCTGCTTGTCTGGATCTGTTTTATCTGTACCATAGTTTATCAGGGTGTCAGCTTCCTGATCTGTATTGTATTTTATATTAGCAAACTCATCATTTGCTGTTATCTGAATATCTGAGATAGAAAATGCAAATGCAGCAGGCAGACAGATAAATAGATCTATTACGATCAATGCGATAATCCTCAATATCATCTGTTTTTTCATCTTAGTTCTGGAGCAGGCACTTTTGCTGAATTTTCTTCAAGTTCTGACATATGTCCTGCTATCTTGTTTGTTGTCTGGGTATAAGGCCATTCATATACATGGAATATTATCTCATCGCTTTCTTCAAGGCTTTCGCTTGGGACTGTCCATGTGCCCTTATATCCCCCAGTCATGATATCTCCATTTATTAGATAGATGGTAATGTCATAAGTATAGTCCTCGAACTCTCCTCCTCTTAATAATGTTATCGGAAGAGGTGTTATATCTACATCATCTATCTCTTCTTCGTCTTCAAATGCCTCTATCTTTTTAGGAGCATATATTCCTGAAGACTGAAGAGTGTTTCTTTTTACAGTTATAGCGGCCATCTCGTTTTCGCTTAATTCTAATGGTATCCCTGGAGTATTTTTATAATGCTTGACAACCTTATAATTATCTATCTCTTTTGTAGGGGTCAGATAAAGATCAACATCTTTTGGCTCGTTTGAGCTTACAAATTTCATAGCAGGAGCATACCCTTCTTTAGTGCCTCTTAATATTCCGTTTATGCAGTAAGGGAATCTTGCCTTTAGCCGTCCGAAATTTCCTGTCTCTCCGATATTGCAGGTTCTTCTAAGGCAGGTGTATGAGATATTTACATCTTTAACCTCTTCAAACAGATCTCCGTATGTCTCTGTAGATATGTTGTCATGTGTTGTTACTGTCAATTCATGTGTTTTTGTCTCTTCGCAGTATTGTACATCCTGAGGAAGCTGCTCAAAGTCAAATGATTCTATCCCAAAGCTGCTCCTGTCAGGCTGGTTGTGGTTGATAAGCACATCAAATGCAAAATTAAAGTCAAGCCTGTTATGCCCATGTGCAGCCTGATCTGTTATCGTCACCATAACAGGATATTTAACATCATATGTAAAATGCCAGAGATGCATACAGAAGAATCCTAAAATATCAAATCCTTTCTGAGAATTGCTTTTCAGAAGGTTTCCGTCAGAAGGCCTTATATAGATATCCAAAGGCCAATTAGCATCATAAGTAAAGCTTACAGCTGTGGTAGGATATTCTCTTTCTGTTACACTCCATGTAAAATGGGTCTTTTCATATGGTCTTGATTCAGGGACAGGAAGATAATCTGTGTTTTCTATCTTTATCAATGGAAGGTCTGCTGTAAGAAGTTTAGATAATCTGTCTCTTACCTCATTAACATACCATACTTTTGGACTGCAGGAAAATTCCATATCTGTGTAAGGCAGCTGAGGATCCAGGGTTATAAGCTCTAAGGTCAGTTCTTCAAGTTTTGCATCTTCGTTCTCCTGCTCAAGTATTTTTTTAGCAAATTCATACACTGTCTTTAATCTTAAAGGGATGTCTGCTTTGAATATCTCTATAGGTATCTTCTGCTTTCTTATCTTTGATTCTATCTCTAGCGGATATGTAACTTCTATGCTGACTCCATTGTCTGTCAGTTCTGCCTGTGTTGTAATGTTTCCTGTCTCGTTTATGTCAAACTGCTGCCTGAACTGGTCAAGATTGTTTAAGCAGGAGGGAAGGTTTTCATTTAGATACTGCTCTATATCATATTCCATCTTCTGCTGTGAAGGAATATTTGTCAGTCCCTGATAGTTCCACAGCGGGACACCTGTATCTTCCAGAGGAGAGAATCTTATAGATGCTTCAGGATTGTTTTTCACATCTGGAGGAAATTCAAGATATCCTCCGTTTGAAGCTAATAATCTTACTCCATCTTCTCCTACTATAGATACACAGTTATCTATGAAATCAGATATAGGCTCTACTTCAGGAGGAACAACTCTTTCAGGCTTGACAACAGCTGTCCTTTGTGTTATATAGAAAGCTATAACTGCAGTTAAGAGTATTATAATTCCCAAAATTATAAATACAGTTACCTGACCTCTTTTTTGTTTCATCTTTTTATTCTAGCTTTTCTTTTAGGCAAGTCTTATAATCTTTCATCTGAATAGCCTCAATGATCCTGTCAATGTTATTCCGTTTGCGATGTTGTTCTTAAGTTCATTGCTCATCTCTCCACTGAACAAAGAATGGATGCTTCTTTTTAGGCTTTTTTCGAACTTAGACAAGTCAAGCGCCTTTTCTTCAGCATCTATAAATATATCTATGTCGCTTTCAGGCCTGTCAGTACCTTTAGCGTATGATCCAAATACGGTTATTGCTTTAGGCATAGTATTTTCATGTACGTGGTCTATGAGTCCGCTTTCCTTTAATCTTATTATATTTGAAGCCATCTTTATTTTTTTGAAGTAATCATTGATATCTGCTCTGTAGCTTTTGTAAAGGGTAGTGGTATCGACCTTTACAAGTTTTATTTTGACGAGTTTTTTAAGGTGATTTAAGACAGATTTATGGTCTAATTTTATTATTCTGCTTATCTCCCTCAATTGATAGTTCTTATGGGGATCCTGAAAAAATACATCCAAAACCCTCATCAAACTGCAATTTTTTAATATTTGTTGCATTTTTACACCATCTGTTGTTTTTTTACATCAACTGGTGTATTTTTACCTATATAAAGTTTTCGGTATTCTATTGATAATCTTATCTTTTTACTTCATCTACAAAATACATCCTTGCCCATGCCATGAATACGAGCAATAATGCTGTATATATTATTATATTATATGGAAGTATGCTTGCTAAAAGGTTTAGCAGTATGAATATTCCAAGTATTATTAATGCAGGAATTATATTTTTTGTAAAGCCTGCTTTTAGTCCTCTTTTTATTGACTTGAATATCTTTATATTTTTTGTGAACTTTATATATGTTAGTGTTATGAAATAAGATGCTATTGCAAAAAATGGTATGTATAGGAGTAATGCATAAGGATGGATACTCACAAGTGAAAATATTACAATTGATAAGATTGCAATTATAATTAAAACTATAAGATTAAGCAAAGCAAACCTTATGAAATATTTTTTATTGAATTTTTCTTTCAAAAGTCTTGTATATATCAATCCTCTTGATAAGCTCCATGAGAGTATAGCTATCGATGCTAATAATATTCCAAGGCCGACCATCCATGTAACCAAAGACTGCATCTGAGAAAGGATAAGCTCTGATTCTGCTATAGAAACAGTATTAATAGTCTGCTGTTCTAATGCTGAAAGGTCTATAGCGTTCGTCTTCTTGTTTATTGCAAATGCAAATAAGTATGAGCAAGGGATGAATATTGCATAGAAGAGAAGGTCATATAATAGGATAAAGATAAATTCTTTTGTCTTGAATGGGTTTAATAGGTTTTTCATGTTATCAGCCTCTTTTGTTTTTTATATATTTTTGTTATAATATTATAACTTTTTAGTTATATTTAATATCTTGTTTTTCATCTTAAAAATCCCTCACTCCTGGATCAGCTGAAGGCCCTGAAGGCTGATCAGACTGATCTGTGTCTCCTGTTCCTGGAGCTGGAGGAGAGGTTACACCCACTCCATAATCTGATTCAGCCAAAGGCTGACAATAACCGTCAAAGTTTCCTGATATCACGTTCAGGCAGACTTCTGTATAATATACTGAAGAGTATTGATATATTCCTGTTGCTCCTTTTCTGCTGTAGGTTTCTCCCTGTTCTACAACTCCTGATGAGGTAAGTATTGATGTCTTGCTTCCTGAAGGCCTTTTCAGCTGGACATCATAGACAACATTTTCTGTAACTGCATTTATGCCAAAAGTTATCTTATAAAAATATTCTGTAACTGCAGGTGTAGTTATAGCTGCAGATCTTGTCCCTTCTATGTTTGCTACAGGAACGGCTCTTGCTCCAACTTTTGCAAAAGCTGTAGAGCCTGCAGTCTTGTCATACCAGTTTCCGCATATCTTTGACTGCCAGCAGCTAACTCCTCCGAAAAGGAAAGTGTCGCAGAAAGCTTTATTCACTGCTTCTCTCCAGTCTGCAAGGTACTCCTCCTTGAAAAACAATGATGAAAGATAACCCATCCCTCTTGCATTGTCAAGAACATAATCTACTGCTTCAAAAGTCTGCCTTGATTGCCATTTTGCATGGTCTAGACGGGCTGCTTTTACTTCTTCTGGGACCTTTGATGTGTCTGTAACCTGTTTTCCGTTAGAATCATATAATTCAGCTTCGTCTCCAGTATAGTCCCAATAATATTCGTTAGTTCCATCTCCATTTGTATCTAATCCATATGATTTTGGTTCTCCTGAAATAGGATCGAATGTTTCAGATTCTCCTATAAGCTTGCCATCTTCATCAAGTTCTGCATGATATCTTGTTACAGTTTGATCCTCATTATTTGTAGTTTTATCGATGCTGATTATTTTTT
>CAYXHN010000049.1:0-9509 GCA_964464955.1 uncultured Methanosarcinales archaeon | reverse complement strand
AGATCCTCATCATCCGGAATCCCATCATTATCTGCATCATCTATGTTTGGAACTGTTGGATCTGATCCGGCAAGATATTCTTCATAATTGCTTATTCCATCATTGTCAGGGTCTCCGTCCCTGCCATTATCTCCGTTAGGATCTCTTGGATCGAGTCCGAACCTGTTCTCCCATGTGTCTGGAAGACCATCTCCGTCTGTGTCTGATTGGGTATGAGCGCAGCCTTCGTCATCTACATCCATCCCGTAAGGTGTATCATGGCATTCATCTAGTTCATCAGGAACTCCGTCTCCGTCTGAATCCTTAAATTCTATTATCTCAGAACCATTCGCCTGGTTGCCCACCACATCAAATACCTTATAGCAGAACCTTTTTTTAGAGGTTATTACGACTGGATCAGAGTATGCTTTGTCAACTGAAGAGCATTCAGAGTCTGGAGAAACTGTTGAATAATATTTATTTCCGCAGCCACTGAGGTCATTACATTTGATAGATACATAGACACCGTCTGATTTTGTTTCTTTTACAAGAGTGATTTCAGGAGGATCTTTTTCCTGGCATTCTGTTGAGTCTGGATCCTTTACTGTAAAACCATCGCTTTGTATCGAGCTGCTCCAGATTCCTGCCTCGTCTTTTGCAGAAGCTTCTATGGTGTAGCTTGCTCCAATAGAAAGGTTAAGATCATCTATGCTTGGATTTGAGGAAGAGGTTGTTGTCCATTCTATTATCTGCTCTGAATCTGATGACCTTAAGATAGTATAATTATATCCGTCAATTGAAGATACATTATCTGAAGCATAAAATTCAGGATGTATCTCCTCTGTACTGCAGGAGTATTCTCCGTCGTCTATCTCTTCCATCACTGGGGCTGATTGGTCTATGTTGAACACTATCTCTGCGCCCCTCACAACAGAATAAGGGACACCAAATTCACATCTTAAAGGAAATGTATAAGAGCCTTCCTCGAGTGTTTTTGGCTGTGAATGCTCTGTTGAGCCAGTAGATGTAAAATCTATCCAGTCAGGTCCTTGTTTATATTCGCAAAAAGCACCCTTGTTGGTTAGTGCTTCCAATATTATGTCTGTTTCGCTTACAGTTCCTTTAGGCAGCAAAGAGTCAGAAAAAATCTTTCCGGCTATGCTGAAATTGACACTGAATGATATCTCTGAAGCATTTGAAACATCTCCTGCTCCGTTCTCGCAGCTCACATTATAGAAATGCTCTTTGCTGTCGTCATCTGCAGTAAGTCTTATCTCTACTTGGTGGACCTTTTTAAATTCATCCTCCTCCCAACCAGGAAATTTTCCAACCATGTCTTCATAGACAGAAGTTGTATTGCTGAATCTGCAGACTGTCTTGTCATCTGTGACAACTATCAGGTTGACTGAATTTCCATCGATAACCGGATCTGGGTTTGCTTTTGCTGAAAGTATTTCAGGAGTCGTATTATCATGTTCTATCAGGAATACAGCAGGGGCGTTATTTACATACTCAAGAGAATCCCTGCATTTTACATGCATCTTATAGATAGGGTCTGCCTTATCAAAGCCAGCGATCCTGTGCCTGTGGGAAGAAAGCTGAGTAAAGAAGTTTTCCTCGCGCTGAAGTTTTTCAAAATCAAAATCTGTCCCTGCATATTTGCACAGTTCTGTCTTTTTTGTAGTGTTTATGACAATGTCAAATACTGGTTGGTTGGATACTCCGAAAGTTGGCTCGACTAGCTGGATTCCAACCGGTTCATCTATCTTTATGATTCCGCATCTTACAGATTCTTCATTGCCTCCAAGGTCTTCTGAAGCATAGCAGAGCTTTGTGCTGTTCTCAAGTGTAATAAGTTCAGGAGCTATATCTTCAGGGCTGCAGTCAGGATCTTCTTTTTCTGTAATACAGTATCTTGTTTCAGAACATCCAAAAGAGCTTGTAAGAGTATCATCGCATCCAAAGCTGGCATTTACTTTCTTGTTGCTTGCAAACTCCCAGCCAGACTGATTGGTGGAAAATGATGTATCTCCTTCAAGATAGACAGTCGTGTTCGGAGCAAGCTGGTCTATAGTGAAGTAAAAAGGCTTGCTGTCTACAGCAGAGTTTGCTATTGAAGTGCAGATCGCCTTATAGTTAGGATAATGCCTGTTTTTATCAAGAGTCTGCTCTGCTGAATGTGATTTGGAATCCTGATCAGGAGCAAATGAGTCCACGTTCAGCTCAGCTTGATTCTCATATCTTATAAGCCTGCAGGTGGCTGCATCTTCGGTGGTTATATCAAACAGTACTTCTTCCTCTGCAACAGCGCCTATTGGTGAAAGTATAGTTATTAGCTTGAAAGCATCTACATCTATGAGGCTTATTGTCTCGGTATTGGAATTTCCAATCTCGTCTTCGCAGGTTACTTCATATTTATAATTGCTGTCTGGCTTCCTATATGTCTGCTCGATCCATTCCATCTGCTTGCCTGAAAGCATGGTGTCTGTTTCTCCTGTACTGATGTCGGTCAGCTGGTCTGTGCATACAGCTTTTTCATTTAATGTTATGTTGAAGGTTATATCTGAATATATGATGCCTTCTGTTTCGGTTACGTTTTCATCTACAGAGTATTCTATAGAGATTTCAGGAGGAGTTGTATCTGCAAAGATAGTCATGTTCTGTACCTTTTCAAGATTGCTGTAATCGTCTTTTGAATAAAACCGAATATTGTAACTGGCGCCTGCGCCTGAAAATGTAAATCCATCGTCTTCTATCTCGCCAGCAGTAAGCTCAAAAGAGGATGATTCTGGGTCAAACTCTTTCTCTTTGAAAGTGCAGCATCTTTCCTCTCTTATCTTGTTTATGCAGTAATAAAAACTTTCAGCATCTTCTGAAGATGTAAAGACAATAGAATTCCCTGATGTCAGCTGGACAAACCTTTCAGGAGGCACTGTTACAGGAGAGGTTGTGTCCTTATCGCAGGAATTTCCGCTAAAATCATCGCAGTCGGGTGTCCTGTTGTAATCTCCGTCTTTGTAGCATCTGTCTATGCCTGAGCTGTCAGGGTCTCCCCATCTGCATTTTCCAAGATTGCAACTGTCTTCTGAAGAGACCATGTTTTCAGGTATGACATCGCTTGTACTGCATGTCCAGGATATCTCAAATTCCTGGCGGTCTGTGCCTATACAATCCTCTTCATTGTTGTATGATCCGCATATTGTGTTGTCATCACATGATGAGCAGGATGACTGTTCCTGATCTGAGAAGCATGCCCCAAGCTTATTGCAGACATCTGAAGTGCACCCTATGTTCTCAAATACTTCTGCATCTGAAGAGCATCTATAACATTGGTCTGAGCCTGTATAGTTTTCCTGGTAACATATGCCTTTTTCAAAGATATCATACTTATCAAAATTATGCCATCTGCAAGAGTTGCCATCTCCTGCAATGCAATTGTCTGTTGTGCATGCTGAATGTGAATCATAATCAAAACAGGTCATATCAGTGCAGCTATAACAGGCATCTATGGTCGTATTTGAATGATCATAATAGCAAAAATTCTCATTGTTATCTCCGAGGCAGGTTAAATCAGCAAAATAAAGTCCAAATGGCAAAGCATCCTGGACTTCAGGATGGCACATCCCTACATCCTTGCAGAAAGTGACTCCGCCTGGATCAGGACCTGAACAAAAATGAGTTGGGCTTTCTTGAGAACAGTCTGCAGGGTTTCCTTTTTGATTGACTTCTGCAGGGATCACCCTGTTTTCGCTTGTACATCTTTTCCTGAGATGATTTCCGTCGCAGAACTCTCTGGAATATTCTCCGACCCAGATATGGAATTTTCCCTCGCATGATTCATTCCCCAGAGTTATGGATGTTTCTTCTGGAGTGGAGTTCCTTAGGATAAGATTGGAATATACTGCCTTGATCTTATATGCATATTGCTGGCTCCAGTCAAGCTCTTCCTCGTCCCTATAAAAATCAGTATTGCCTGATATGAATTTTATTACCTTATCCCCTCTTAAGATGTAATATCCCTCGACATTGTCGCATCCAGGAGGAGTCCAGCTCAGAGATACAGCTTTTTTGCCTGGAACATGATCTGCACTAAAATCTGTAGGGGAAGGAGAATTGCACTGCTCTTCTGAAAGACAGGCGCATTCTGAAAATATCGGCTCAAGAAAGATATCTTTTGTTATGGTCTGTCCTGGAGAAACACCGTTTATTGTTTCTGAGTGGTCTTTATATGTGCCTTGTTTTTTTACTATCATCTCAAGATCTGTTGTCTGAGAGACTTTTGGCTGTATTATGTAGTTTCCATTAGGGATATGGGAATATGCATATCTGTTTTTTATGATTATCTCAGCACCTATAACTGCGTCTCCTGTCTCATTATCTGTTATAGTTCCTGAGATGGTTGTTAATGGGATGGGGATGAGAACAAGGTCGACAACAGGATCATTTCCAGAATCTACTTCTGCTGTAGAAGAGTCCTGCTCATAGTTTGCTTTTGAAGCAGTTACTGTATATGTTCCGTAGGGGACTCTTTCTGAATAGCTTCCATCTGTTCCAGATATTGCTTTTGTCTGGTAACCTGGGCGTTCTATCAATATCTCTGCAGAACTTATTGGATTTCCCTGCTGGTCTTCTATGGTTCCTGAAATTATTCCTGTATCTGCAGATGCAAGTTCTATAGCTACAGAATTTGTGCCATCAGATATATCTGCAGTGATTGAGTTTGTATCGTATCCTTCTGCTGAAGCTGTGATCGTCCTGAATCCTGTGCCTGTCTCTAAAGTGCATTGGCCATTTGCATCGGTTTTGCATGATTCACCGTCTGCTTCTACTGTTGCCTGAAATATAGGGGTTGTGCTGTCTGTCTCTGTTACAGTTATAGTCAATGTAGTCGTTTCATATATTAAAGATTGGCAAAAATCATCAGCTGTACAGTCTTCTGTATCAGGCATAAAGCTCATATAAAGTCCCCTGATAGAACACTCTTTAGAGCACTCTAATTGATCTTGAGCTGTAAAACAATAGTTTTCTTCTGTATTGCTTATGCATGCACAGCAGCCAGGCTGGCATTGAAGGAAATTCAGACAGGATCCCGGTTCTACGTCTCCAAATTGGCAGTTTTCAGGGTCATCTACAAGCTCACAGGTACTTAAACAGCAATATTGCTGATCCTGAGAATATACAGCTGAAACTAGAAATATAAGAGAAACTACTATGAAAATCATAAAACTCCCTTGTTTAAATCTCATATTACCCCTTTTTTCTGTATTTGTATTATTAGTTGGCATTTTCCTTTAAAAATCTTTAGGTTTCAGATTCTTCGCAATCTCCTGATTGACATGTGCCCTCAAAGATTCCGTCAAAATCTTTGTCACAATATGCTGTTCCCCATTCTTGTTCCCAGTATCTTCCTTGACTAAAACATCCGCATTTGTCATCTTCATCCACATCTTGGTCTTTTGAGACTCTTGCACTCGGGCAATATGTGCATCCCCAGCACCAGCTGTCATCTTTCCCATCGTCGTCTGTATCTGTATATCCATATTGCTCTGTTCCATTACATTCTTCATCTGCCTTGCATGAATCAGGATCTATAGTTTTGTCAGGATCATAGATGCAGATATCTGATTGTTCTTTTGTGCATGTGTCTGAACAGTGATCTGCAGTAATTTCATTAGAACAGGTATCTAGCAGATCCCCTGGCTGTTTATCATTGCAGATAAGGTCTGCTCCGCATTCTTCAAGACACTTTTCTCCATCTGTCTTGTTTGAAGAGCATATCATAAATCTTACTTCCTGATAGTCTTCTAGACCTTCATCAAGCTCTGAAACTGAAAAGTTTGTCTTTTGGATACCTGCATCTTCATCATTGAAATCTCCAGTTACCCCTGTTTTTTCTCTTGACAATTCCACTGCTCCAGTACCTGTGTTCAATCCTCCTTGAAAAAGTTCAAAGTATTTCCATCCGCTTTTGACTGAAAACATAAAATGGTCTTCATCAGGGTCTGCTGCTTTTAGATTGAATGTGATATCTTCTTCTGGCTTGACAAGATAATCATATTCTTGTGTGTCTGACTTGTTGATGTAATCTAAAATTGGGGGCCTGTTTATCCTTGCAAAATTGAATGCAAACTGGTCAGCGCCTATCCTGGAATGAGAGTCATTTATCACTATTATATCATAGCCGTTTTTTTCTATCTTGTATATCCTTGCTCCTGGGATGAGCCCTTCAAAAGACAAGCTAATCCTTTCTCCCTTAGGGGTTTCAAAATATCCATCAGAGGTATTTTTTATTATATCAAAATCCGGGAATGAATTATCATATTCTATGGAATTTGATGCGGCTTTGAATATCTTCCTTAATCTTATCCTGGATGTTGCTGAATACTCTGCTATCGTGGTTATCGGCTTTTGGTCGTGCTTGTGGAAAGTAACAGGATATTCAGTTACTGCAGTTACATCTCTTTCTCCGATAGTTATCTTTGTAGAAGGTTCTCCCGCAGTGATGTTATAAGATGGGAGGACTGCCTGCAATGAATCAAAATCAGTGCAATCTGTAAGATTGAAATCTATATATCTCTGAAGGTCTGGAATGGCAATATCTTCAAGAGATTTGCGACTGCTAGTCTTTGTATTTATCTTTCCAAATAGCGTGATGTTCCCCCAATCAACTGTATCCAGATCATATCTGCAATATACAGGAGGAGATACAGGGCTTTCGCAGGGATACCATGGCGCAACCTTTGGAACTGCACTTATAAAATACATTATCTCTTCTTCTGCCGTATTATAATTGTCATCATATATGTACCCTCCTTGTTCCCCTATGATGCTTATGCCTTTCTCCATAGTGTTCTTGAGGCAAAGAGATGTGTAATATTTGAAAGGGTCTGTCTGAAGAGAATCTGACAATGATTTTCTTGCTGTTTCCTGTAATGCTGTTTCTTTTGCCTGGTTAACAAGATAGAACACCATGCCGAAAGCTATCAATATGAGCATGCCAAGTATTATGAAAATAGTCAGTTGTCCTTTCTTTGTTAATGTGTTAACCATTTTTAGTTATTTGTCTTTTTTTGTTAATGTGTTAACATTAGTTTTCTTTTGTTAGGGATATTCCATGTCCTGAATATCACCTGCATCTCCTTGTCTTTTTTTATTGGTATAGTGAAGCAGCCTGGAGCAAGGAATGTCCCTTTGAACTCTTTGATCAGGCCTGATTCTTTTGTTCTGCCTTTCAGAAGATAAACAAACCTTACTGCTTTTGATTTCCTGATATTCTTTAGATTGTAAGTGTATAAAACTTTAAGATTGAGATTATGACTGGAAGAAAGCTTTTTGAAAAGCTGCAGATCCTCTTTTTTAGCCATGTTAACAAGTTAACTTAAAATTACTATTTAAACTTTTTGGTTAATATGTTAATATTTAGATTTCAAACGAGCATTATAATCTCTTTTCAATGTCAACAATCAGAGATTCTTGGATTTCAAAGAATTGTTCCAATTCTTTTCAATATAGAAAATAAATAAAAAGTTTAGTTTAAAGTAGAGAGAATTATTTTTTAAATTCTTATTTCTAGGTCAATAATTTGCTTTGTGAGGGTGCTTCTTTTTTTCTAAGATTATTTATATTTTCAATCTTAATTGATAGGCCGAAAATACTCTGTATTTTCGCACTATAGCACTGAAGCAGAGACGATTGGTGCTAAGTTATGTTTGAATTGAAGCTAGAACTTAGCTTAAGCTGGACTGAGGCAGTGCGCAAAATTGCAAAACAATTTTGTGCCATAGATGTAATTGAAATGTTTTAATCTTAGGGGTAATTAATCTTTTATCCCTAGAATCTAAAAAGATCAACTTACCCTTAATCTTGTTGTCAGTTGGGGCCAAAGTTCTGCTTTTGATTCGTCTTCTGATATGACAAGATAGTTGTCATCTGTCTCATTGCAGAATAAACCTGCTTTTTCTATTGCAGGACAAATATCAGTTGTAAACCCTTCGTAATTCACAGCAGTTATTGTTTTCTGTTCAACTGTTTTGTCGCTTCTTATCTCCCCGATAGTTTCCTGTATCCCTGTTATCTCCTTTCCAGGCCTCCTTAACTTATAGAGAGTATTGAAGTCTTTGAGGTCTTTTGTATATTTAAAGTCCAAAGTCCCCATATCTTCATCGATCGGAGGAGTAGTGGTAAAATGATTAGATATCGTTGTTATTGGTGCAGTGATGAGGTTCCATAATCCTTCTAAAAATGTAGGCTCCATTTCTATCCCTTCTTTGCTGAAAAGAACTATATTTGTCTTGTTGTTATACCATATTCTCTCGTCTCTTCTGCAGACATAATAATCAGATCCTTTGTGTGTAAGGTATTCCTCATCGCAATGATCTTCATCGATTCCATCAATATCAAGCGCCTTCAGGAATGAAAAATCTCCTCCAATATCTATCGGCTGGTTGAGAGATGTTCCAAATATTATGTTATCTGTATTTTTCAGCACGCAAAAATTATTTACGCATGGAACTGGATCATTCCTGTATGAAAGATAAGGGCATTTGTAAACTCCACCCCCTGCTCCTCCAGTATAAACCCCTCTTAGTCTGGCTAATGGAATCTCATGAGGCAAATTGCTGCCATCCTCCTCAACTATATCTTCTGAATCATATCTTAATGAGTTCAGGGTTGCATCATAGTTTCCGCAGGAAAGTACAAAATCATTATCTTTTGTTGTAAGGTTTAGCAAAGCATTGGCAATTATCTTTGTCCTTGAAGTCCAGTTTCCTTCTTCGCAGTAATGGTCATCTATATACTGACCAGAGTTTATGCAGACAGGGTTTGTATTTCCTGATCCGTCATCGTTTAGGCTGATAAAAGCTTCAGGATTTCCATCATTATCTGAATCTCCTTCTGGATCCACAAGACATTGAGATTCATGATCACAGAATCCAGATTTTTCATTGTTCCATGTTCTTTTCTCTTTTTGTCTTGTCCAGTCTCCCAGAACACATCTGTAAAAATATCCTCCAGATATCTCTGTTTCTCCAGGGCCGTGAGGCATTACACATGAAGTCCCATTCCAGCACATCTCCTCAGGACAGCAGCCTGAAGATGTTCCTTCCAGATCAAGATTAAAGACAGCATGATAGGATTGTTTTGTATGGTTTCTTTTGCTTGAAGAAAGCTCTGAACCGTCTTCAAGAGTTACTGATTCATTACTAAAATCTCCTTCAGGAGAGCAGAAGAAATCTCCTCTGACTGAGCAGGTGCTTAAATTTTTGGAATCTTCAATAAGATTCCTTCCCTCATTGTCTTTGTATTTTGTTATCTCTTCATTGCCTAGCTTACAGCCGTAAAATTCCCCTTCATGGTTCATTATCGACTTTTCCAAGAAGTTTATATTTAATGAAGAAAGGCTTATCACATCACTGTCTCCTGAGGTGATCTTTATCTGTATGTCTGAAGTATCATCTGGAGCGGTAAATGTTCTCTTGATGAGCTTGCCATATTCTGTCAGTCTAAAGGTTATATGTTCTTCTCCTCTA
>CAYXHN010000048.1:4320-9741 GCA_964464955.1 uncultured Methanosarcinales archaeon | reverse complement strand
GAAGGGGAGATATTTGAGGTAAAGCCTGGAAGAGTAAAGGTTCTTTAGAACATCAGCGGAGTTATGTAAACTTCCATCAATGCAGATATTATCAGGAACAACACGGCTATTAATATCAGGTCTGAGGTATCCAGGATCACTTTCTCAAAATTTCTTGTGCCGAATTTCTCTTTTATCACTGCTGCTGATATTATCCCTCCTGCCAGCCCCCCTATAAAATAAGCCATGATCTCAGGGATTCCATGAGTAAGATATCTTAGCAGCCCCAGGGAGATTATATGAAAATAAGAAGCAAATTTTGCAAATCCTAAAAGAGAAGCTTTTTCTGCCAGCCTTGTTCTTATAAAGTTGCCGATGGCTGTAGAGATTACAGAAGCGTTCCAGCTCAGGATAAAGATACCTCCTGCTCCGTAAAGGAAAGCGAAAAGTATGCAGAATATAAGCACTTTCAGGTTGTTAAGAAATATCAATGTGAGTGTCTGAACATTATAAAAATCACCTGTTATCTTCATGTTTATTGCCTGTATCGTCAGGGTCTGTGCTTTAAACAGATTTTGTACCATCGCAGCAGGAAGCACCAGATACCACAATGAATAAGAAAATACAAATCCCAAAAAAAGGAAAGTAAGATAATAGATTATCCTGCTGTGAGACCGGAGGATATTCGTCTCGCTTTCTATGCCTGTCTCTTTCTGTTCTTCTGCCCTGAAAGTAGCCACTATAAGGGGTATGCATGCCATGGATGTTAGGAACACTGAGATGATGCTGGCATATTCTCTGAATATCCAGTTCCCAAGAAATATGGCTATAGAAGAATAAAGCGCGCCTATAAAAAAAAGCTTCCATGGCTTATCTACCGCTTTTACAGGGGAGGACAAAGATTCCAGCACCATGGTTCAAAAGTTTGCTTAATGATATAAATACTTTTTTGTTTATATGGCTATTAAGTTTTAAATGCAATAGTTTTTTAAAGAGCAGCTTGTTCTTTTTATCTATGGATTATAAAAAACTTTTAGAAAAAGCAAGAGAAGAGCTTCCAGAAGATATCAAGAATGCAGAAAGGTTCAAGGTTCCTGCTGTAAAAGGACACATAGAAGGAAATAAGACAGTTATAAATAATTTTGGACAGATAGCTGATGTTTTGGGAAGAGACAAGAACCACCTTCTCAAATACGTCCTAAAAGAACTTGCAGCTCCGGGAGATCTTAAGAATAACACACTTATAATCAAAAGAAGGATAAATTCTGAGTTGGTAAATGAAAAGATAAGAAAGTATGCGCAGGAATTTGTAATATGCCCTGAATGTAAAAAACCAGACACCCAGATAGTAAAAAAAGATAAGGTTGCTTATCTTAAGTGTCTTGCCTGCGGAGCAAACCGCCCCATCAGGGGAATCACAAGATGATCATAAAGAAACATATAGACAGAGAAGGAAAGATTATTCTGGCTGTATGTGATAGTTCTGTAAAGGGTAAGTGCTTCAGAGAGGACGGGCTGCAGCTTGATCTGAACTCCAATTTCTATGATGGAGACGAGAAAAGTGAAGAAGATATCCTCAGGATGTTTAAAGATGCCTATATAATAAATCTTGCCGGAGAAAAAGCTGTAGCTCTCGGCATAGAATCAGGGATCGTAGATAAAGAAAAGATTATCATGATATCTGGGGTCCCTCATGCTGAGGTTGTCTTGATCAGAGAAGAATAGATTATATTTTCTTGGTTTTTCTGGATGATGTCAACAGCGTATTTAGGCATATTTGTTTTCTTAGTTTCAGATCTCATCCAAACCAGGCTCCAAGCCCTGTCTGTTTCTCTTTCTCTTTCCCAAATACTCCTTCTATCCTTCTTTTGACAAGCTCAAGAGACTGTTTTAGATAGTCAGGAACATTATATTTGTTTGCAAGGCTTATAGAAGGCTCTAGATATTTTATCACAGAACCTTCTGATATTGTAAAGATTATCCTTCCGCCGCACTCAGAACATTTTCCCATCAGTGGAGGCCTTCTGAACTTTTCATTGCATTTGACGCATCTGAACTGCTGCATAGAAAACTTCCTCAGGTTTCCTTTAGTGTCTCTGATAAAATGCTTTTCTATGACCAGTCTGGCCACGTCTGAAGTGTCTACTGCTCTTGTCTTTTCTGCTATGTTCATCTGCCCCTTCATCTTCTCCTCCATAGAAGGCAGAACCTTGTATGCAGAGCACTGTACACCTTTGTTAAAATCAGTTGTATCGTGTGTAAATAACATCCCCTCATATTGGCGGGGCGTATTAAGATTGTCTCCAAATTTTTCGATCTCTACGTCCCACGGATATTTGTACTCTGTGCAGGCCTTGTAAAAATCAAGGTCATATTTTTTAACTATATCCATATCAAATATCATATCATCTACTTCTGACGGGATAAGGAGTGATGTCATTACCAGAGGGGCATCCTGGGTAGCTCCCTTATGTGCAGGAAGATACTTCCTTGAAAAATTCAGTAAAGCATCCATAAGCAGGCTTATAGACGCCTCATCCCCGTCACAATCTCTTCTTGTTGCAGCATGTATTACAGGATGCGCTAAAAATCCCTGGGTAGAAGAGAACCCTATCAGCCTTGTTGCTATCGCTGCAGAAGTATGGGGAGCAAGAGCAAGACAGATATGGCCTACAAGATCTTCTATCGACTTTGCATTATAATAAGGTTTCAGCCCGTAGAGCTTTTCCAGGAGCTCGTCGCACATCGCAGCAGTCTTGAACAATATCTTATCTGCCCCAAGCTCAGGAGATTCCTCGCAGGCAGGAAGGATTATATCCTGGGGTTTCATCTCTAGTATCTGGTCAGGAGACTCCAGCGGCTTTCCTTTGATGTCTTCTTTATATCCTATCTCTTTCAGCTTTTCGATAGATGTTGTAATCTCCCTTGGCTTAAAATGAGTGATGGGCATCTGGGTCATGTCATATCTTATAGTGCCGTCCTTGTTTACATAAAGGTCATGCTTAGAGCGGATGATCCCTTTTATTATATGTTCAGGGATATGCTCTTTGTTGGATGTTCCTCTTACGCCTTTTATCAGGTCAGGATATGTTCTCATGCCTATCTTTTTCAGAGAGTTTTTAAACAGTTCTTTTATGTCTATATCCTGAGTCTTGAAAGATACTGTATCCCCATGCTTAGGGCATTCAGGCTTATCTATAAGTCCACAGATCTCACAGCTGTATTTTTTCTTTGTTTTTTCTCCGCACTCTGTACAGACTGCAAATATCTGGCTCTTGTTGCATCGGGTGCAATGATATAGAGGAAAATCTGAGACTATAGATCCTTTTTCAAGTGCTGCCTGGAAACACCTGAGTCTTCCCCCTTCCTTTCCTACTGGAAAAAGGACCTGCGGAGATCCGGTAAGCTTCCTCATTTTTGCTTTCTCAGGTCTTCCCATTCTTGCGCCGATAAATACGCCGGATTTGTCTCTTATCTCTATATCTGATATCTTATTTATTGCATCCAGGACAGGGATATCCTCTTCAGAAAATTTTTCTTTGATCTTCTTGATATCTCTTTCCTCTGAAATGTTAAGTGTTGCAGCCAGGGCTAAAGCATCCTGTTTCTCTATAACTACAAATTCTTTGTTGACAGTTATATGGGGGACCCCTATCAGTTCAAGATGTCTCTTGGGATTCTCTTTATAAGGCAGGATTATCTTGCTTATCTCATTGTTTTCTTTCTTTATGTTGATGTTTTCAAACCAGTCCAGGACTTCCCTAAAATGCTCCCTTTCCAGAAGGTTCCAATGGTATGTATATGATGGATGAAGAGGTATTTTCAGGTTCTTGGATATCATGACTGCGCCTTTTGAAGATATCCTTGTCCTGAAAGGATCTTTCAGAAGCTGGCCCATATCTGAGGAGGATATTCCTGTCATCTCTGAAAGCTTATCAAGATCAAGATTTCCGAATGAGTTGACTGTTTCTTTTTCAAATTCCTGTATCCACCATTCCTCACAATATCCCGGGGGCGCCAATATATGTGCTCTGTTAAGAAAGTCTCCATAATTTATAAGCATGTCTCCAAGGAACAGTATCTCCTCTATATCATCCTTATTGTCCTCAAAATCCTTTTCTGTAAAAAGCCGTTTTACGCTCTGGTCTTTCAGTTTTACTATCGGTCCCTCTATACTGTCGCACGAAGAGACAGTACAGCCTTTTCCCGGCCTTTCCACTTTTAGTTGGGTTCCTATAGCTATAAATCTGTTAAGAACATCCATAGTAACAGGATGGATCGCATTTGAAGAGTATCCAGACGTCCTTGCCCTGCCGAACCTAAGCCTGAATCCTCCTGGAGCAAGAGGGTGTGTAAGTACAGGCCTTCCTGCAACAAGATCTTTTATGAATGTATAATCAGGAGATATCTTGTCTTCCTCATCTGATTCATCTTTTTTTGTCTCTTTCTTTGATTTTATCCTCTTCTGGGTATTTATGAACTCCTCAAGAAAGTTCCATTGGCCCATATCAAAATCATTTCCCCATTTGGAAAGCTGTTTCCATAATTTAGGGGCTTTCTGCGCTATACCTTCCCCCATCACAAGACAGATACCGTTTCTTATCTTGTTTGTTTCTACTCTTTCAAGATCTTTATAGTTTGAAACCTCTATCTTTTCTGAGGGGTCTCCTGCTATCTGTACAGGTATATTTTTTGCAAGAAATTCTATCTCCTCCTCTGAAGGCAGATATTGCAGGTTTGTTATCCTTTCATGATAATCATAAAGCTCTGTAACATATCTTTTGACTTCATCTTCAGAAGGATCATAGGCTGCATAGCCCATCTTTTTTCTCACATAATCTGCTATAAGCACTGATACTGAAGCGCCTGTACCTCCTGCAGATCTTATCGGACCTGAATAATACACCTTGAAATATTCCTCTCCCTGTTTTGTTTTTTCTATAGAAAGATGGGAAAATCCCTCTAATGGAGAAGCGACAACTCCGTTGGTTACATAGGCTATACCCATCCTTATCCCTACTTCCATAGCCTTTATCTTATCTGGAAATTTACAGTGCTTTTCTTTTGCAACTTCCTCTGCTATCTGTAAGGCGATCCTCCAGTCCTGGTTCCCATATTTTTTCTCAAGCTCCTGTATTCTTTTTGATATGTTCGTTTTTACGATAGGAGGGTGTACCACTGATATGAGGCCTGTTACCCTCTCAGCGATATTTCTTGCACGAGGGATATCCACATTTTCCTCAGGATCAAATCCTTTTTTCCTTGCCTCTTCTGCAATTGAATAAGCAAGGTCTATAGTCTTGTTTATCTTACCAAAATATTCTTTTATTTCCGGAGATTCTTGTTCATCTGTCATCTTGTTCATCTGTCATCTTGTTCATCTGTCATCTTGTTCATCTGTCATCTTGTTCATCTGTCATCTTGTTCATCTGTCATCTTGTT
>CAYXHN010000048.1:0-4220 GCA_964464955.1 uncultured Methanosarcinales archaeon | reverse complement strand
TCTTGTTCATCTGTCATCTTGTTCATCTGTCATCTTGTTCATCTGTCATCTTGTTTTAAAATTTCATTATTTTTATCTGTCTTGTCTGGAGATTGACTATAGGAACACGTGCAGGCTCAGGATGATGTCCTACTTTTTCCTGAAAAGGTGTTTTAGCCTGCCAGCAGCTTCCGCAGATCATAGTTATATTCCTGTAGTCTGCTGCAGAACATTTGTGGATGTGGCCTGTAACAAAAAAATCAGGTATCTTATCTATGACCAAAGGATCTCTTTTAGAGTCAGGTATGTAAAGTGTAGATGAGTGTGTTGGTGCAAGGTGTCTTCTCTGAAGTAAAAATTTCATTATAAGGTCTGCACGATCATACCCTCCATTGTTCCTTATTGATTCTACATTTGAGATATAATAGTCAAAAGAATATCCGTGATAAAGCAGAATATCAAAACCAGGAAATCCTTCAGAAGAATGTATATTTACTGTAGATGGGTTGCTTATGATTGTTACGTTCGGCATAGCCCATAGGTCTTCAGCAAAATCTTTGTATAGCTCTGGCTGAGGTTCTGCGATCCTGAGTGCATCGTGGTTTCCAGGGCAGATTATTATCTTTACATGAGAAGGTATCTTTTTAAGAAGATTTGCTGCTTCTGAATATTGTGCTTTTATCTCTTTTATCACAAGCTCCTCTTCTTGCCCAGGATAGATTCCCAATCCGTCTATTATATCTCCTACTATGAATATATATTTTATCTTATCGACTATCTCTTTTTGGCTTTCATCCCCTATCTCTTTGTTCATCCACTGTAAAAAATTATTGAATTCTTTCTTCAGGAAATTATTGCTTCCAATATGAATATCTGAAAGAAATATAGCATAAGCCTCTTCAGGAGCTTTTTTCAATTCACTCTGGATAGGAACATCAGGCCAGAGAACATTGTTTGCAAAAACTATATTATTTCCTGTCACACCTACTATTCCTATTATCTCGTCCAGGACAATATCTTTTGCACTCTCAAACATTTCAGGCTTGTTCTTGTTTATCAGAACTTTTACAGTTCCGGTAGTATCCTCAAGCTCCAGGATGGTGTTATTGTTTGCTGTCTGCTGCTTGTCCTTTACTAACCCTATCAGAGAAACATTATCTTTTTCCGGCTTGTCTTTTATCCTGCTTATAGAGATTATATTTGCAAGTTCCTGTCGATTCATAAGTATGCTCTCTATAGCCTTATATCTTGCATTAAAATAAGAGACAAAATCAGTGATATCTCTTTTTTTGTATTCTTCTTTATATGTAGATATTACATTAAGACAGGAATTTCCAGGTATTGCTTTTTTGCTCTCTGGATTATCTTTTTTTGAGATATAATCTTCATAGACCTCTTTAGGTGTTTTGCCTTCTATATCTGATTTGTTGAAAAATTCAGGATTGACCAACTCTCCTTTATCCATAAAAAATTTCAATATTTGTTTTTTCTTTTCAATATCCATTTTTACCTGGCTGATAAGATTAAGACATATCCAATTCTTCTGAGATTATCTCTTTTATTCTTTGTTCGATAGTAGAAGAAAGTGCAAGAGATATCTCTCTTGTCCTTCCGTATCTTCCTTTAGATATCACTTTAGCGTTTATTATTCCAAGCATATCTAATTCTCCTATGATATCAGAAACCCTTCTTTGTGTCAGAGGTCTTAATCCTATCTTTGAGCATATCTCCTTGTAAAGCTCGTAAACCTCTCCTGTAAATATAGCTCCTTTTTTCTTAGAACATATCATTATTATAGATTTAAGAGTGGCTTGGTGCTGTTTAGGTTGAGTTTTCACTATATCAAGGATTCTTTCTTTTTCTATCTTTTCCTCTGCATGGTCTATATCATCTATCATTATCTGTTGTTGGTTTTTTCTTTCTGCTATCTCTCCTGCAACTCTTATAAGCTCAAGAGCTCTCCTTGCATCCCCGTGTTCTCTTGCAGCATATGCTGCACATTTTTCTATGACTCCATCCTGCAGACATCCTTCCTTGAATGCTTTCGCTGACCTTTCCTTCAATATATCCTGTATCTGGAGAGCATTATAAGGTGGAAATATTATCTCTTCTTCTGAAAGAGAGGATCGTATTCTCGGATCAAGATAATCTTTGAAAGAGATACTGTTGGATATGCCTATTATCGTAACCTGTGTGTTCTTTAGTTCTGAATTTATCCTTGTAAGATTATACAATATTTCATCTCCTGTCTTTTCTATAAGCTGATCGATCTCATCGAGAACAAGCATTACTGATTTTTCCTTCTTGTCTAGGATAGTATATAATGTATGATAAAGTTCCTGTGTTGGAAGTCCTGTTGCAGGGATCTGTACATCAAATGATCTTAATAGTTGAGCGATTAGCCTGTATTCAGTATCAGCGACTTTCTTAAGTTTGCAATTGAGATATACTATATCAAGAGGGATGTTCTTATTCTTGGCAACACTGTTTAGTTGGTTAGATATAAAACTCATAGACACTGTTTTTCCTGTCCCTGTTTTGCCGTATATAAAAAGATTAGATGGTTTTTCCAGCTTAAGACATGGTGCTAAGATCTGTGCCATCTGTTCTATCTCATCATCCCTATGAGGTATATTTCCAGGAGTGAAATTAGATTGGAGTACTTTTTTATCTGTAAATAGTGGTTCTTTTTCTAGAAATTCTTCAAAAAATCCACCTAATCCCCTTTGTTTCATCTAAACACCCTTTGATTTCCAGATGAAGGATAGGTATATAAATTTTATTGTTATACAGTTACCCCTTTGTTTCATGTGGAAAATTATTTTCAATTTTTTTGTTGCTTTTTTGTTTTCATCTTTGTCTTTTTGCAAGCTTTTATTTGTTTTATATTATATATATTACTTATTATATATTATATATTATATTATATTATTATATATTATTTTCAATATAGAAAATAAATAAAAAAAGAAAAACAAAAAAGCCAAATAAGCTTTTCCAAAAGAAACAAAGGGGTAGGAGGAGCTATAATAAATAAAAAAACTCATTTTTCCTATAGAAAAAAATACAATATCATGATCAATAAAGAAAAATAAATTCATCACTCAATCATAACAAAAAAAGAAAAGCTTTAAATACATTGCATCCCTAAAAATATCAGACAAAAAAAGAGATTTATAGATTATTTTAAAGATAAAAAACATTTAAAAACCCAAATAATCAATTTCAGGTAAAAACAAAGGTTATCTGAGGTTTTTTGTACAAAAAACAGACAAAAAAGGTCTTTCCGTTTAAAAGACCTCCATGAGGATGCAAAAATGATAATACAAAAAGAATTTTTAAACAAGTTAAAAGACTTTGGTCTAAATTCATATGAAGGAAAATTATGGGCATCACTTCTAAGCAGAGGTGTCTCAACAGCAGGAGAGCTTTCAGACATCGCAAATGTTCCAAGAAGCAGATGTTATGATGTTCTTGAAAGCCTTGAGAAAAAAGGTTTTATAATCATGAAAGTTGGAAAACCGATTAAATATATAGC
Organism: uncultured Methanosarcinales archaeon; assembly: GCA_964464955.1. Lineage (GTDB taxonomy): Archaea > Nanobdellota > Nanobdellia > Woesearchaeales > WJKL01 > WJJM01. The sequence continues at coordinate 703 of CAYXHN010000048.1, read as the reverse complement.
CGTATCACCTTTAGAAGTTATAGAAAGAGTCAAAAAAAAGATACATAATGATGCTGAACAGCAGATAAATATAGTCAATTCTATTAAAGACAGCAAATTGATAGACGAGCTTAATTTTCTTCACACCCAGGGAGTAGACCTTGTAGATCCTGCTGAACTTAGCGGAAGCTTAAAAGGAAGAAATAATCTTTATAATCATCTGGAAAGTATGGTAAAAAACGCAAAAGAGAAAGTATATATGATGACAACCACCCAGGGCCTCATAAGAAAATCAGAATCTTTGAAAAATGCATTTGAAAAAGCAAAAAAAAGAGGGGTTGACATAAGGATAGCAGCTCCCTTGACAAAAGAGACCTCACAGGCTGTTAAGACTCTTTCAAGATATGCAGATGTAAAGCATACAGATGATAGGTCAAGATTTTGCATAATAGATGGAACAGAAGTAGCTTTCATGCTTGTTGATGATGAAAAGGTACATCCTACATATGATGCAGGAGTTTGGGTCAACACCCGGCTTTTTTCAAAAACACTGGAAAACTATTTTAACTCAGCATGGAGCAAAGGAAAGGATTCAGGCAGTTATACAAAAGCTTCATGATCATCAGGGACATTTTTCTTCTTTTTACCATTATCCTGAAATCTCATTTAGGGTTCTGTCAAGTTAAGTGCCAAGTATTAAATTCTTAAAGATATTATCAAAACC
>CAYXHN010000047.1:0-9743 GCA_964464955.1 uncultured Methanosarcinales archaeon | reverse complement strand
GTAGAGCGTTACCTTGGTATAATCCAACAAAAAGGTAGAGGTCGCGAGTTCAATTCTCGCTCGGGGCTTTACCCCTGGCGAGTCCCGAACAAAGTAAGGACACTCGCTCGGGGCTTATTTCTTTTGATAGATTGTGGCTGTACCTGAAAAAAATATAAAGAAAAATAATAAGGTCTCTTTCCCTATTATTCCCAGAGACCTTATTGAATCATGCGAGGGGTGAGATTCGAACTCACGGACCCACTAAGGGACAGGATTTCTCAAATATCATCAGCCGAAGCTTCATCACTTAAGTTCCTTAAGTCCTGCGCATATAGTCTGGAATTAAAACCTTAACTCCATTTGACCAGACTCTGCAACCCTCGCATATCCTTTGGAATTAAAACCTTATTTAAAAAGCTTTCTTATTGAAAATTTTAGAAGGGTATTTTCAGAGGGTTCAATACCCTCTTTATCTATGGTAAAATTTTCAATTCCCCAAATTTGCTAACTATATTGTGGAAAGAGTACTATCAATGATCATTAGCAAATTTTTGTTATTCTTTCTTCTTGTCTTGCTTATCCATAAATCTATGCAGCTCTAAAGTGGCTTCTGCATTATTGTAGATATAATGGGTGTCATCTATAATTTCTTCCACAAACTTGTCAGGACCTATCCTCCATATATACTGATTGACAAGCAACCTCAAAAAATAATACCATGGGGTCTGTTCCCATCTGAACTGTATGTCTGATATTGTCCATGCATCGAAGACAGCATGGATTTTTCCTTTGTTCAGTTTTTTTGTCCTGCCGTCAACAATAACCTCAACTTCAGTTATATTTGTTATGTGCATCCTTATCTTTATCATCAGTAAAAAATAGACATTCTTTACTTTTGTAGGCCTCATCTCTATATAGAAATCCTTGCCTTTCTCTTCTGCTTTTTCTGTCCTTCTTTTCTCCTGTTTAACATATCCTTTCTCAGCACAGCTCTTGTCTATCACGTTCAACAGGCTCCTAAGATCAAAAAGACCCTCATAATCCAGTTCCATCCCGTCAATGATCAGTTTCTTTTCAGACATTTTTCTCATACCTATAGAGGTTCAAAAACCTCTGTATCTTTGAATGAAGATCGTAAAAGTCAGCAAGCAGCCATTTCTCGAACCGGTCATAATAGCTCCTGAATATGTATTTGTCAAAGATCGTCCTGATAAAGAAAAACATAGGCTTTGACTCCCATTTGTCATCATAGTCTGACTCAAGATAGCAGTCAAATACTATTCTTACTCTTCCCTGGTTGATATTGATGACCTTTCCTGCTTTCTCAACCTCTACATCTTTTACATTGGTGCATTGCATCCTTATCCTTATTATGTTCTTGAAATAGTCTGTGGTCTTCTTATATGGAATCATCTCAAGGACAACTTCTTTTCCTGTAGGCAGCTCTCTCTGCTCGTTCTTAAGCTCCACCTTGTCATACCCTTTTTCGTAAAACCATCTGTCTATTACCCTGTATAATCCTTTCAGGTCAAACAACCCCTCATATGTGAGTTTTTGCTGATCAACGACAAGTTTCTTTTCGCTCATTATATATACTCCTTATATTCATGTCCTGCAGCGCGCATGTCTAAAACTTTCTTTACCTGGTCAACAAGATTGACAACCCTGTAATAAAGCTCATCATGCCATATACCTTCAACTTCATTTCTCATAATATATTTCAGGAAAAAATCTTTTAAGTTTTTCCAGAGTGTACTGCTTTCAAATCTTTTTTCATAATCTATATCTACTGCACCGCTGAACTTTATCTCCATCCTTGCATTGATCAGCTTTTTTTTGGTCCCGTCCGGCTGTTCTATCTCAACTTCCTGCATATCCCAAAGATGGAAGTCAATAGCTACAGAATATTGGTAAAATTCAGTTACATTTCTTTCTCCACTGAGTCCTATCTCCTGTTCTGCTCCCAAAGGGGAAGGCACTTTATGCTTATATTTTGTTTCCTGTACCCAGTATCTTCTTGCTTTCATCCATGCTATGATCATATTGTACAGCTTGTCAAAATCAAATACTCCCTGGAATCTTACAGTTTGCGTAGGGATAGGTAATGCGGTAGGATATGCCATATTACATTACTTCGAAACATAATATATAAACCTTTCTCTGCAGACGTATCTATTTTACAGTAAAAAAGATAAAACAAAAATATTTTAAACAATAAGAGCATTATAGCCAATGATGAAAAAAATACTGGTTTTAGTGATATTGCTGCTTGCTGCAGGCTGCACTTCAGGTCCAAGACCTGCAGAGGATACTACATTAAAAAGAGAGGTCGATATAATGAAAATAGAAAGTCAAGATCTGGGAGAGTTAGTTCCTGAAAAGTTTACCTGCGATGGAGAGGACATATCTCCCTCATTAAGCTGGTCTGATGCTCCTGATCAGACAAAAAGTTTTGCTATTTTGGTGCATGATCCTGATGCTCCTTCCGGAGATTGGGTACACTGGATAGTATATGACATCCCAGAAGACATAAATTCAATATCTCAGGGAGAAGTTCCGGGAGAGCAGGCAAAGAACGATTTTGGAAAGAAAGAATACGGAGGACCCTGCCCTCCTTCAGGCACCCACAGGTATTTCTTTGTAGTCTATGCTTTGGATGCGGAAAATCTGGAAATATCTGACAAGGATGATTTTTTCAAAAAGATGGAAGAACATGCTCTTGCAAAGGCAGAATTGGTGAGCAGATACAGCAGATGATCAAACTCTTTCATATTCCCTTAATCTTTTAAGGAATAGTATCCTCAGGGATTCTTCTCCATACTTGTGTTTGGCCTTTTTCCTGAATGTCTTTCCAGTGTAATCTGAAACATCTTCCATAAGATCTACAAGGTCAAAGAACTTATCATATCTCTTATTTACTCTTCTGGCTATCCTGCTCATCTCATCAACTACAACTTCTTCTGCATACTGCCCTCTTAGGTATTTGAACTCTTTTTTATATTTTTTCTGGTAATGGTGAAGCAGGATGTTGTCTATGACAGAGCCGTCTTCTTCCTTGGGCTTTCCCAGAAACATAAGATTGAAGTCAAAAAGTCTTGTCTTGAACCCATCTATTATCCTGTTTCTTGGATTTTTGATATCCTGTGCAAGCTCCAAAAAGCTTGCCTGAACGCTTGCTCTTATCAGATTATCTCTGTACTGCCTAACTTTAAGGAGATCCCTTTCATCATAGTCTTTCAGCATCTGAGATAAGGTTTTCCCTGGGATAGCTTCTTCTATAAATACAGCCCTGTTAAATGTGTATTGTTTTGGTTTTGTTTCGCTTATCAAATCATAAAGCCATTTTCCAAGCATCCTTGTCAGATCAGGTCTTTTTACATATATTGGATTTTTCTGTTTTTTTCCTTCTATTTCATATTCTACTTTGATTGGCATAGTTCCTGTGTAGATCATATATTATCTTTCTCTTATGCTGTAATCTTTAGGTCCTAAAAGCCTTCTTAATGCACTTATAGCTACTCTTTCAGCGTTTTTTTCATCCCCTTCTGTCCTGTTCTTAAACTGAAATTCTTCTACTGTTTTCATAAGATATGTGTCATTGAAATATTCAGGAGGCACAGAAGTCGGATTTTTTCCGATTATGTTTGAATAGGTTATTCCTTTATGGGACTTTTGTTTTTTTATCTTTTTTGGCAGAGGAGTATAAAGGCTCATAGCTGTGTTTTTTCCTTTATATCTTACTTGCTGCTTCTTGAAAAAGTTAAGTACATCTTTTGGAATATCTACAAAGTCCTGCCTTATCGAAGGCGAATATACAAATTTGCTGTCTATCATAGAAAAATTTAAGATTTATACTTTTTAAAGATTAGGTATATAGAACTAATGCTTCATCTTATTTCTTCCGCGGGATTCTACTTTTTCAAGCCTATTAAGGACAATGTCTGCATCCGGATTTCCCTGTTTATATCCCTTTAAGGCAGCTTCAAAGCACTCTTCCCAATTTTGGTAATGTTTTGACTCCAAGGCCTGCCTTAGAAGATGCAGGTCAACTGCTTTGTCTTCTGCTTTATTGGAAAAAAAGCTTAATCCAAAATCTATGAATTTTATCTCATGCTCAAGTATCATGTTTGATGTTGTCAGGTCTCCATGGATTATATTTTCAGAATGCATCTTTCCTATCTTCAGCCCCATCTCCTCTGATAGTGCTATAGGGTCCTTATAGAGGATATCTCTTAATTTATTTCCATTTACCATCTCCATCCTTAGCTGCATGGCTTTGTCGCACATATCCTGCAGCCTTGGAGCTGGAAAGTTTATCTCTTCAAGCTTGTTAAGAACTTTAGCTTCTCTTCTTGTCCTTGTTTTTCTTAGTTTTTCATCTATCTGGTCAAGCCTGTAGCCTTTCCTTACCCTGTCCTTGACTATATTCTCTTTCTCTTTTCTGATTATAGCCTCAGCTCCTCTGTCTATCCCCATGATAGGTTTAGATAAATCCCCACTTTAAAAAACTTACTAAAACAGATATTTCAAATCAAGACAGAGCCATATATTTCCAGGATTAATCTGTCATTATGGCAATGAGTTAATACAAAAGGCAGAAAGAGATTCTAGGATCAACTAGGCAGATTTTTTCTTTTCTTCTTTTTTCTTCTTTTTTCTTATCTCATGAGGAATATGGCTTTTGTGCAGTTCCCCATATGTGCCGTGAGATGCAAATAATCTGGGCATATGTTCTGGAGTTACTTTTTCTTTTTCTACTTTACTTTCTATTCCAAGATATTTCAGGGCAGGCTCGACATGCTCTTTTTCAGTAACATATTTATTGGCTATTCCTGCATAATGCCTTTGTGCAAAATCTCTCTTTTTATTTTCAAGCTCATTTACAAGATCATCAGGGCTGAAGTCTTTTCCTCCGCCTCTTACTATCTTTCTTATCTCTTCATATGTTATCCCGCCAAGAGTTTCTACAAGCGTATCTAAAAGTCTCTCATCTATATTTTCACCAAGCTTAAAATGTTTTTTGACATCTTCTTTGACTTCATCAGAAACAGTTTTTATGTACTTATCCTGTACTTTTGAATCTTCCAGCTTGTTAAAATCATAATCAATAGCTTCATTAGCTTTTTTGATGGCAGCATAGTTTCTATCCTGCACTTTTGATACATATTTTTTTGCAGTTTTCATGCTTTTATCAATCTTTTGATAATGATCATCTTTTTTTTCAGCCATAATTTTCTTATAAACTTACTTGTTTTTAAATATTTCTATAATTCACTAACTAATTTTAACTACTAACAAGTAATTACAAACCGAAACATTTATATATGATGAAATACATGTCATATATATGGCTCGTCAGATAGGACTTTATTCGGATATTCATGGTAGCTGGGATAATCTGGAGATGATTGTTAAATCATTTAAAAATCTGGGCATCTCAAACAGCGTTTTTCTAGGTGATGCCCTTTATAATACTCTTTCGAGTTTAACTGTCAGTGATACTCAAAAAGCGCTTAAAATAAAAGATAAACTCAAGCAGGACAGCGACCTCAGGAAAGAGGTCATGAAAGGATATTATTCTGATAAACAGCTTGAATCTGTTGTAGATACTCTGGAAAAAAACACAGAACTTAGCAGAAAGATAGCAAAAAGCGAATACCAGAGGATGAAAGACTATGTGAAAGACATGAATTCTATGATCCTGGGAGGCAACTGGGATTATCAGGATGAGATAAAAGAAGTTTTCAACCATGAATACACCAATGCTGATGTAAGAGAGATGGAGGGATTGAAGATTGCAGGCTTTTCAGGAGGAGGCAGTCCTGTCAATGTAAACATCCCTAGCCTGTCATTAGCTGACAATCTCCATGAAGAAAAGCCAGCATACAAAGAGTGGGCAAAGATTCTTGCAAAAAAACAGGATCTTGGTGCAGAAGTATACGTTTCACACGTCCCTTTTACAGACGGAGAAAATGTTGTAAAAGAGAATGCTGTAGAGCATCTCAAGGAAATGCTGCTTAAAAGAAAACAAGCAGGATTAGATACCCCCAGGGTACTTATAAACGGCCATAGGCATACAAGCGGAGAAGTAAAATATGATGAAGAGCTTGACAGCTTTTTGGTCAGTCCTGGAGCAGCAGGAAGCAGCCATAACAAGAACTTTGCACCTTCATTTATGACAGCAGAGATCGATGAAGAAGACAACCTAAAAAAACTTTTTAGATATGAGATAAGATCATCCCTAAGAGGCATTTCTGATGTTATACTTACAAAAGAATTTGAACTGGATTATAATGAGAATAAGGTAAAGACCAAAGACAGGAACGAGACGATCCTTTCGGAGTCAAGCAAGCAGGAATTCGAAGACAACTTAAACCAAGACCCCAAACACTGGCTTCTTGGCGGAAAGATGACCCTTGATTACAGAGGACTTTCTTTTGCTGAAAAAGACGATCTTCTGAGGAGGAACATAGGTGTGATGTTCAAGGAGATAGAAGACAGACAGAACGAACTTTCAGATATTATAAGGACAACAGCTTCAGGTATCTCAAAAAGTAATAAGATCCTCTCTAAAAAAGATCTTGCAGATTCAGCTTACAAGGGCATAGGAGACAAAGCTCTTGATATTCTTGGAGGAAACATCGAACATATAGGGGATGAAGAAGATAAAGATTTTTTCAGGGATATAGCCCTTCAGACAGTCTACGGACTTGATATAGGGAGCATATTCGTGACTGCTGCTGACAAAAATATAGAAAACATAGATTCTGTAACCCATTTAGCAGACGCTCTTGCAGAAGAAAGTTCATCCAACCTTAACAAAAGATATCAGAACAGACTTTTCGACCACACTGCAGAGGGAAATATAAAGGCTGATGATTATCAGGCTATGGCAGAGATATATATGCCTAAAAACTTTAAGAAAACAAAAGATCTTGGATATAAAAAAACATTTAACATGTGGGTTAAGACATACAAGGAAGGTCTACTGACTCAGGGAGACATGTCTGAGTTTGAAACTGCTTATGAGAAAGATAAAAATTACAAAGCAAACAAAAAGACCAAAAAAGATATTGCTGAAATGTTTGATATAGGCGCAGAGTCTCTGGAAGACAGGATCAAGACAACTGATGATCTTCCTGACATGATAAAAGATAAGCTTTACAGTTCCATTGTTGACGAAAACACTCCTGTTTTTATCGGCAAAGATGGAAAAGAATACATAGACCTTGACGGTAACAAAATAGATGCTGGGGACGAGCTAAAGGAAAAAGTAGATTATAGCCCTGTATCTCCTGAAGAGTACAAGGAGGATAAGCTTGGAGAGGCAGTCAAATCTGGAAAGCTTCCTGTTGTGAATGTTGACGGAACACACTGCCTTCCAACAGAAGACGGAAGCCTTATCCCTTTAAATTCCAGCGGATTAGATCTGAAGGAAGATGAATACAATATTATGTCTGGAAAAGACTATATGGACAGGAGGCTTCAGGAGGGGATAAAAAGATCTATGATGCAGTATGATAAGCCGGAAAATCTTGCTTCTGAGAATCTTAGTGATTATGATAAGCAGGATATCGATATCAGAAAAGGCAGCAAAGAATCTCCTGTAATAGAGATGCCTGACAGATCAATATAATCTTATGACTTTTTTGTCTCAAATCTATATGATACAATACATGTTTCTTTTTAAATTCAAAAGATTTATAAATAGACAAGAGACAAAAATGTCATATAGGAGGTATCACAATGGCTAAAAAATCAGAAAAAGAAACAAAAAAACAGACTGCAGAACAGACAGAAAAGCTTCCTGCAGAGACAAAAGAAAAACTCAAGAAGATTAAATCAAAATTAGATAAATTTTCTAAAAAAGTAACTGAAAAATTTGAAAAATACATAACTGGAGTAGCATTGATGCCTCCTCAAAAAAAGGAAGATAAGAAAGAAAAAGATTCTCAGGAAAAACAAGAAGAAAAGATACGTGTTCTTGTTCTTGTAGATGATACAGAACCTACAAAGATGTCCAAGCAGGAACTAAAGGAAAAATTATCTACTATAATAAAAGAGATGGCAAAAGAGACAGACGAGAATCTTACTCCTGAAACTCTGCTGTTGACAGAACTTTGGCAGTCATGTTATGATGGAAAAGATGATCTGCTTCAGATGATAGCTATGTCAGCTCCTGTCTATGATACAGGTATGCTTTCAGCCATAAAGATAGCTGAGATCCATAAAACTATGGTCCTGAAAAAATTCGAAAAATATATTGTTTCATATGTTCTTGCAGGATCATTGACCCAAGGCAGGGCAACCCCTACTTCTGACATTGACGTATGGGTCGTTATCGACGATACAGATGTCAAGAAGATGACAAGAGCCGAGCTTAAGGATAAGCTTAGGTCTATAATCATAGGAATGGGCATCGAAGCAGGAGAGATGACCGGTATAAAGAACAAGCTTAACATCCAGGTATACATACTTACAGATTTCTGGGATTCGCTTAAGGAAGCCAACCCTATCATCTTTACGCTTCTAAGAGACGGAGTTCCATTCTACGACAGAGGAATATTCATGCCGTGGAAACAGCTCCTTAAGATGGGTAAGATAAAGCCATCTCCTGAAGCCATAGATATGTTTATGGGTGGCGGAGAACAGATGCTCAAGAGGGCGCAGGATAAGATAAAAGATATAGGTATGGAAGATATCTATTATGCATTATTGACCCCTTCACAGGCAGCTTTGATGCTTTACGGCCTTCCTCCTCCAACACCAAGAGAGACCCCTGAAGCATTGAGAAACATCTTTGTAAAGAAAGAAAGCTTTCTCGAAGATAAATATGTGAAGACTCTTGAAAAAGCTATCAATCTAAGGAAAGATCTGGAACATGGGACAAAGAAAGAGGTCTCTGGAAAAGATATAGATACACTACTTAAAGAATCCAACAAGTATCTTAAAAGGATAAGAAGGCTTTTTTCACAGATAGAGAAGATGAAAGAAGAAGAATCAGTCGTACATATCCATGATTCTATCATTACTGTAATCAGAGATGTGCTCAAGGCAGAGGGCATAGAAAGAGTTTCAGAAAAAAGCATCATAAAGATGTTCAAGGAAGCTCTTGTCGATCTTGGAAAAGTTCCTGATAAGTTCCTGAGGATACTCAAGGATGTAGTCAAAGCAAAGAAAGACTATGACGACAACAAGCTGACAAAGCATGAGATAGAGAAGACAAGGAAAAGTTCAAGTGCTTTGATGAAGTATATGGTCGAGTATCTTCAGAGAAAGAGGGGCCGTGAGCTTGAGAAAGCAAGGATCAGAGTTAAGCATGGGAGCAAATACGGAGAAGTTATCCTGCTTGGAAAAGAAGCTTTTATAATCCATGATATCGATAGAGAGGAAAGGAATATCTCAAAGGCAAAAATAAAACAGGACGGTTCATTGGGCACTCCAAAAAGCTCAAGCCTTGAAGAAATGGAAAAAGCTCTTGCAAGGATCGACATACCTCCGAAGACTTTCATCAAGCAGCCGATATTTGATGACCTGAAATCATTCTTCGGCAAGGATGTAGAAGTCCTGATATCTTATTGATTTTTTATTGAAAATTTTAGTGAGGAATCTTCAGAGGGTCTAATACCCTCTTTTATCTATGGTAAAATTTTCAATTCCCCAAATTTGCCATCTCTAGTGTGGAGATAGGATGGGCAATAATCATCAAATTTTTGTTATTGAAAATTTCAGCAGAGAATCTTCAGAGGGTTCAATACCCT
>CAYXHN010000046.1:0-9786 GCA_964464955.1 uncultured Methanosarcinales archaeon | reverse complement strand
TCTTATAACTTAATATTCATAAACCAAAAGTGTGTGTTGAAGAAGGATACGATATTAAATTCCTTTTTAATCCAATTATCATAATCGAAGAAATCCCGATATCCATTTGCGTTTTTATCTTCATATAAAAACACGGACTTAATATCAACAGAATCATCTATACTTCCTTTAGCATGAATATCAATTTTATCAACAACAATACTTTCTGTTGAATTTGTGGTGTCTAATTTTAATTGCATAACAGATATGTTAAAATTGTCAGTATCGACATATTGACTCTCAATATTTCCCGCGCCCCAAGAAACTTTTAAAGTTCCAGCATCAAGAGTCGTTGCAGAAAGTTCTGTACTATTTGTATCAACATTTCCAATAACATCCTTTGCTCTTACAATAAAATAATAGGTTGTGTTCGGTAAAAGATTGTTTGCTGTATATGATGTGATTCCATTCTCAGTAATATAAGTAGGTGATGTTAAACTTTGTCCTCCAGAAGACGTTGCTTGATAAATGAGATAATTAATCTTACTTTGAGGAGTGTGGTTATCAGATGCGGCACTCCAAGACAAATGAATTTGAGTAGGGCTGATGGCATTTGCTGACACCATTCCGCTAAATGTTGGAGCTGTTTCGTCAGGTTCTTCTTCAGGTGGCAAGGTAACACTTCTTTCAATTACATTTTGGTCAACATTCCCTATTTTATCAACAGCACGAACAACAAAGCTATAAGTTTTACCAGCAGGAAGCTCTGTTAATTCCGCATATATTTTACCAGTTATATCCAGCGCCAAATAACCGTCTTCAAAGTTATAACTGCCTGTGTTCGGATTTTTTACAAAAATACGGTACTTTATATCATCAGTATCTGTATTTTCATCACTTGCAGAATCCCAAGTAAGCAAAACAGAATCATTGTTAAGAATTTCAGCAGTTTGTAGCCCATCAAACTGAGGGGGAGTGGAGTCTACATTCGGATCTGGTTGATCCCCTTGAGGTCTGGTTACAGAAAAGAGCAGATACTTAAAATCAGATGCTGAAACTTGATCCGTAACCTCAACACCTATACTATATTGACCGACTTCTAGATTTGGAAATATTGTAAGAGATCCTGATTGAGTTAGATATATGTTTTCATTTGAGTTAGTATTATCAGGATTGAAGGATGTAATTTCCCAAGTATACTTTCCAATACCGCCTCTAGCCTTTATTGAAAGTTGTTTTGACGTTCCAGATAAAATATTTGGTAATTGGTTAGTCGTGGTAATTTGAAGTTTCTCACCAGTATCAACATAATATCCAGCTATCCTTAATTCTGATATATCATTTTCAGATAATCTGCTCCAAAGAGTTGCTTGAGTACCGTAATCATTCATAACAGGTATGCCCAAATTATATAGATCTCCTTCTATACCTAAGACATGACCAAATTCATGTACTGCAATAGTTAAAATGTCATAAGACCCCCATTGTTCGGAGCCTATCCTCCAATATTTATCATCTATAAAATTCACCTCACGTCTCAGTGGAAACACACTGGCAATATTGGTATCTGAAACAAAGCCATATAATTTACCTACCCAATCAAAAGCAGCTTTACAATCCTGTCCACTATCTGCATATTGAAAATCAACTTTTGGTAATACAGCATCCCAGAGTTCTACAGCCTCTTGAATGGCATTATTGATTTGTGTGTTTGGAATACTTTCAATGCGATTAGTTGGATAGCCCTTGACTTCCCAATAATAACTTTGGGGATTATCTGTGGTTCCTTCTTTATATTTACTAAGAAACCATCGCCACAATGTTAAGTGGTTGGTTTTTATTGTAATGACATTATTTATTAAATCTAATTTCCAAGATCCAGAAGGTGAAGCGATCCATTCACTTGAATTTTCATCATAATACATAAGCGAAACAGTTTCTACAGGTGCACTTGTTCCATCTATTATTCCATCTCTATCATTATCTGAAAGTGGAAAAGAAACCTCTATATTCTGAGAAAATGAAGAAACATTTCCACTATAATCAATCACAGTGTCACCAGCAATAATATCTAATCCATCAACATCTTGAATAGCAGGAATGTCTGTGGTTATTTGTTTGATAGTAAAATTACAATCATCCGAAAGTATTCCAGCTGGGCAACGAAGCTTTGCTCCATATATTGGACTTGATGTATCTGTCACTTCAATTGTACCTCCATTTGGTCCAATTTTACCTTGTGCAATAGTCGTATTATCTGTTACCGTGTTTTCGCCTCCCCCGCTTCCGCATCCTACGCAGAAAATTGATAAAAGACAGATTGATAAAAGCGGTACTGTATTTAGGAAATAAGACTTCAGCATGCTTTTCTCCTTTTAATAAAGATTAGAATTGTATAAAGGCTCAGCTTCCTTTCCTTCTTATGAACTTAATTGAATATTTATTTTCCTTTTCCTGTAAAAAGCGTTGTCATTTGTTTGACTATTACCATCCCCTTAAATGATAGTTTTTTGTCCAATGATCAGTTGTCATATAATTTCTTTACTGCTTTTTCTCCATCTTTGCTCATCACTTTTGCATAGATTTCAGTTGTTGCGATACTTGAATGCCCGAGCTGCTGCTGGACAAACCTCAAATTCCATCCGCTTGCCTTGAGCAGGTGGGTGCCGAACGTGTGCCTTAGGCAGTGGATGCTGTATTTTCCTTTAAGCTTTGCCATTCTTATGCTTCTTTTGACAGACTCTTGCAATGCTCTTCTTGTCATGCCTTTTCCTGTCCTGTTTGAGAAAAATACTGGAGCTTCTTCTGACAATGATTCATTGTTGTCTTGTTTCCATCTTCTGAAAAACCTTAATGATTCATTCAGCTGTCTTCCGCACAGCACTGTCCTTTCTTTTGAATTCTTGCCGTTTCTTACAAGGACCTGGATGCAGCTGTTCTTCTCCTGAATGTCTTTCCATCTCAGGCTGGCTATCTCCATCACCCTCAATCCTGAATTCAAAGCCAGCTCCACCAGGAACCAGTCGTAAACAGGAGTTCTCCTCAGGGCTGGCATGCCTCTTTTTTTCAGCAGGGTCTTTCTTAGTTTATTTACTTCCCTGCTGTCCAGATACTTATCATGCTTCAATGATCGGCTGTATCTCTTTCGAGGCTTCTTTTCCTGGGATTTAAGCTCTGAGACAGCTTCCGCTATTTTGCTTCTTATTGCTTCAGGAGCAGCTTCACTTCCAATAACAAAAACATTTACAGCGATATTTTTTGTGTGCAGCATTTTCATTATCTCCTCCTATGCGTTTAGCAGACATAGGAGAGATTATAGTCTGGGTAGGGATTGCACATGGCATGAGTTATGTGAAATAACACGTAATGCCTCGAACATGCAGTAAAGCTCTTCATCCTCTTGTCAAAGAACAGATTAGGAATTAATAAATTCCTGAAATACCTGAATCTGATTTTTCAGTTTTTTCTATCAAAAGATATTTATACCAAGCCCTCTATCTCTCAATATCTCTGAAACCAGAGCCCATATCCTGAGAAATTTAATTGCACATTTCTCATGAAATGTGAAGTGGTTATGTTATTATTTTATACCAAAATGTTTCTTTGTCAATAAGTTTTTACTGTTTATTTGCTTTCTTTTTACAGAAAATATGCTAATCCTGAGTCTATAGAAATCCCTAGCAAAAACACCCTTCATTTTTGAATTCGGGCAGTACACAGCCGGAATCGGCTGAATTTGCTTTATCGAATCAACGATAAAGATTCTGTCTCAAATCAATGAAACAGTTTCCAAAACATCTGCCAAATCAATGGCATTTTTGCATTGCTTTAATCAAAAAGCAGCTTTGTTTTGAATCGATTTGTTGAAATCTAATGAATATATGAGTGGAGAGAAGTTATAAATGTTATGGGGTATATGTGGGGAGAGTATAATTCAAGATTTGATGTATGTTGCACCCAGGTAACTAAAAGCTTAAATATGAGTTTGACATAAGTGTATTATATGGTATATGAGATTAATGCAAAAAATGATGGAATCGATTGTGAAAAAATAGAAAGCGAATTGGAAAATAAGCTGGGTGAGCATAAAATGCTTAGCAAAAAAGAAAAGATATTATTTAGCCTGATGATTCCTCTCTCAGCCATCTATGGATACCAAGTAGGAACTGATCTATATGATTTATTTGAATATCTTAGCAGATAAATTTAATAGCCCATGCAGATGAAATAGCAACAACCATTGCGATTAAGATTGCAATTAAAATTGTCTTAATCCAGCTGAGATTATTTGACATTTTGTCTGTATGTCTTGTTAAATCAGCAACAGCTTTTTCTAATATGCCTACAGAAGCAACAACATCTGAGAGAGTGGGGCCTTTAAGTTTAAGCATTCGTTCGACATCCTCTTCTGGAAACTGAAACGAATTCTGAAATTTTCCGTCATATACATTACTGGCTGGTTCTTTGAAATCATAAAACATCACAGTAAAAAAAGGATCTCTGAAGCATATCTCAAATGGCTCGGAAGTTGGATTGAAAATTGAGACGAATAATTTTCCTTTGTATCCTGGGTCTATTTGTGGACCTCCAAACCAAATAATGCCTTGTCTTGTAATTGATGACCTTATGCCATATGTAGCTGCAATATTCTGGGATAGACCAATAATTTCTAAACTTTCAATTTCGGCCCATTCACCAGTTCTGATAATTGCCTTTTCTTTATGAGGGTCAATAATTCCCTTGCCCGCAACTAAAGCACGACCTATCTTTAAATCATAACTTGCAGGCTCCAAAGAATCATCTTCATATGGGCTAATATTTATATCTTCACTCTCAATATATTTCTTTATTTCAGAATTGCATAACATATCAAAGCTCCGTTATAACCAAGTAAGAATGTTTCTTGAAAATCATCATGATGAATTGTAAAACAAAAAGATATAAATGCAATTTAAATTACAGGGAATTTCCGGTATCGGCTGAATTTGCTTTATCGAATCAACGATAAAGATTCTGTCTCAAATCAATGAAACAGTTTCCAAAACATCTGCCAAATCAATGGCATTTTTGCATTGCTTTAATCAAAAAGCAGCTTTGTTTTGAATCGATTTGTTGAAATCTAATGAATATATGAGTGGAGAGAAGTTATAAATGTTATGGGGTATGTGTGGGGGAATTTATATGAAAAGTCTTGCCATCAGATATTCAAATAGCGACATTAATATGAAAATAGCAATGGCGAAGATCAAGTGCCAGGAGTCTTTGTTGAGAATACACAACAACAAACCTACCCCAAGTACAGATATGTTGAAAATGGCTAATGACAAGAGAAGCAATGTTGTGAATTTGTTGTAATATGTTTTATTTTCATGTATAAAGTTGCATGGAAGAATACGATTGCTTATTCTGTGCAGACCATTAAGGTCCATAGTATTGATAAATTGCGACTTTTCATATCGATTCTCAAGAGGTAGTAACTTTGGTTCAATCTTAAAGTTCTCAAAACCAATCCTGTATATTTCGAAAGATAAGCATTCCGCTAACAGCGCAATTGTAATATTTATAAATGCGCCGATAATATATATAATATATTTCACACTACCCAATTTTACCAGTTTACCTGCAATGTTATCTTCCTTAAGTATAAATGCAATTATGCTGATGAATACAGTTAATGCAAAAATGCCTATTGTTGAAAACAAAACAACTTCAAGTGTTATTATTTCATTTCGATTCAACTCATAAAGCTTAAGAAGATTGCCGTCAAAGTCTTTTTTGCAACTCATATTATCTCCACAGAAACGTTAACTTTATAAATTTATGAGTTTGATTTTCTCAAGATGAAAACATATAAACTATATGATCTTATATCAGGGATTTACGATAGATGCTTGATTTCAGGTCCTTTGCGAAAAACACGACTTCAAGAAAAAAAGGTTGTATTGTCCCTGCTGCAGGAAAATATATCTTCAGAAGACAATGTAATCGAGCTCGGAGCAGGCACTGGATATTATACCCATTTTTTGGGGGATATTTCAAGAAAAATAACTGCTGTTGACTTATCATATGGGATGATAAGTCATCTCACAAAAAAACTGGATAAAACAGACAATGTAAGATTAGAAGTGAAAGATATAAACTCAATAGCCTCATTTGATGGATATGATGCTGTGGTGGGAATCGGTATTGCAGAGCATATTGATATGTTCAAGTTGGTTTCAACTTTTCAGAAGTCTGACACATCAAAAGCAGTATTTACTTTTCCGACGAAATGCTTGAACGGCTATTGTATGAAATTCTTTTACAATCTCTTTGGAGTATCCTGCAAACTTTATGATGAGAGAGATATTTCAGATAAGCTTGACAATTATAATGGTTTAGCAGCACACATTTACAATATTGGGAATGGTTTTCTTAAGCATCATACCAAAACTATTTTTATCGAAAAGGTCAAATGAAATGATGTGTTTCGATTTACATTATTTGTTCTGGATAGTTCCGTGCATCATACATTGCCGTCAAAGTCGGCAAGCCGTTCGCTGAGCTCACTTTTCCTTTGCTCGACTTTGCCTAATTCATAACAACTGCGTGAATGAGATGCACAGCCAAAAAAGAAGTGGGTTGTAGGCCATGAACTGACCTCGACCCCTGTGATCAATAAAACGCTCGGCATCATTGACGTTAACTCAGGTTAACTTGTCATTTGACCATTTAAGAGAATATCCTCTGAAGTTTCAAGAATTCGCTTTTTGATTTCAGAAAAGAAACACTTTTCCGGTTTGTGGAACTTAGAATCTATCCAAGATTTAAAATAGTCTGACCGGCATTGGTAACTGAAGATAGATGCCAGAGAAATATATCGACGACAAATACGCTGCCCACTGTTCAACCACCGTCGAAAAGTATTTATAGTCAGAAGCTTTCCTATAATGAAGAATGAGCCAATGGGCGGTTAGACCCAAAGGCTCGGAGAAAACTAAAATGCATAACCAAACACAAATCAGTTTCTCAGAGAATGTAAATTCTGGGAAATATAAAAAGATTTCGGAAGCAGAGATTGTAAATCTACGGGAAGAAAAGATCAGAGCAGATCAATGCTGGAGTGATTATTATGATATCTGCATTGGACAGGAATCACATAACACAGATTCAAAGGTGTGTTGAAATGGAAGAATGGACAGAAACTATGGAATGCGTTGAAGTGTGGGTTTGCAAAAGCAATGGAAAAAGGTATTGCTGTGACTGTGGCAGAGAAATAACAGATAAAGAACTTGTGCTCCAAACAGGGGCATGTCAAAAATCGAAAAATATATTAAGGAGCGATGTTTGATAACAATAGAAACAAAGAAACAGATAAAGGCGCGAATGTTAACTTCTGCCGTTCGCCCTCGGCGTATTTATATTTTCAAAAAAGAGGATTATCTTGATACAAAAAAAGCAGAAAATAATTCTGGGTATCGCAGTTTTGCTATTGTTTCTCCTCCCCTCAGCCTATGCAAAGGGGATATATCAGGCAAAGGAGGCCGAACTTTCTATCTCAATATCATCTGATATAGATCTGGAAAAAACATCTGATGATCCGGTCATGGAATACATCCAGGCAGACCTCTTGTTCTTTCCTAAAGGGTCCTACAGACAGGAAATATTAAATCTAGAGATGTCTCCTTCTGCAGAATCCCTTCCAGATAGTATAAGATACTCATGGCAGGAGCCGGAAATAGAAACATTAAGATTCCGTCTTGATTCTAGGATAAAAACAAAAAATATCTTTCCCTATGTAACAGAAAAGATAACATTTCCCATGGGTGGTCTCCCAGAAAAATATGAAAAATATGTTGAACCTGCAGAAAACATAGACATTGATGATGATATAAAGATGCTTGCATCAAACCTGGCAGAAGGAGAAGACGATCTTTATATTATAACCCATAAGCTTGGTTCCTGGATCTCTGAAAATATAGAATATGACCTTTCCTATGGAGGCAGTATTGAAAGATCCTCATGGGTGCTGGAAAACAAGAGAGGCACCTGTGATGAATTCTCTTCATTGTTCATATCTCTTTGCAGGAGCATAGGCATCCCGGCAAGATATGCAGCAGGTATAGCTTACTCAGATAAAGAGGAGACTTTTGGCTTTGGCTCGCATGCATGGGCAGAAATATACTTCCCTGGATACGGGTGGATTCCTTTTGATCCTACTTACCATCAACTGGGATTTGTAGATCCATCCCATATAAAATTAGCTGACTTCAGGGATTCAGCAGAATCAAGCACAAGATATGAATGGAGGGCTAAAGATGTTGAAGTCAGCACAAACCCTCTCGATATAGATACAAATCTTGAAGATGCAGGAGATCCGATAGACTTTCCGTTTGAGATCGACATTGAACCTATAAACAAAGATATCGGATTTGGCTCTTATAATCTGATAAAATCAAAGATAGCCAACCCGAAAGGCTACTATCAGGCGACAGAACTTGCCTTGTCTTCTTCCGAAGAAGTTGAAATTATAGGCAGAAAGAACAAGCTTGTGCTTCTTAGGCCTTCAGAAAAAAAAGAGATCTACTGGAAGATTAAGCTTGACAGCTCTCTTGAAAACAATTACATCTACACTTTCCCATTAGTGATCCAGACAGCGAGAAATTATACTTCAAGAAGCGAGTTTTACTCTTCTGAAGATGATATATCCTATACAGAAAAAGAGATAGATATGAGATTGACTGCTATAGAAGAAGAAAAAGCAAAGGAATATTCTTCTGAAGTTAAACTGGAATGCTCTCCTTCTGAATTAGAGCTTTATGCAGGAGAGATTATAGCTGTAAGCTGCAGCCTGAAAAATAAAGGCAACACAGTGCTAAACAGCTTAAATGCCTGTTTTATGGAACAGTGCAAAAAGCAGGACCTTTTCATAGCTGAAGAAAAGATTATATCTTTTGAAAAAACAGCAGAACAAGAAGGAAAAACAGAAAAACTCGTTACCTTAAATAACAACCAGATATCAAAATCAGTTCCTATAAGCCTGAACATACTTGATATGCCTGAGATAAATATATCTAACATGATCTATCCAAAAGAGGTTGAATATGATGAGTCATTCATCGTGTCTTTCCTTGTTGAGAAGCTTTCTGCATCAAACCCCCATAATGTGATGGTGAAGCTGAAAAGAGACAGCTATACTGAATCATGGAAGATAGATGAACTTAGTTCAGATCATAAGATAAAGCTAAGATTAAAAGGGAACGCACTGAAAAAAGGCAGCAACAAGATAGATATCCTTATAACATACAGCGATAAAGATGGAAAGAGATTCTCTAAAAAAGAATCATTCCATATAAAGCTCATAAACATCACATTCATCCAAAATATCAAGATATGGTTGAACAGTATAGGAAACTGGTTTTCTGACTTATTATAAAAGACAAAAACCTGTCAGCCCATATTCAGCAGGATCAGAACACACTTACCGACAAAGCCAGAACTCGGCTTAAATCTCACTGAGACTGTGCACGAGTGCAACGAGTGCCATGAATAGGATTGGAATATAGTTTGCTATTTAAGAATATTAAAGAGTTAAGTGCCATGGATAGGATTGAAATTTAGTCTGCTATTTAGAAAGATTAAAGAATTAAGTGCCATAAATTAGAATTTTTAAAATTCTGATCGCAAAGCAGGATTTCAAATATATTGATAAGATCATGGCTTAGATAAGGATTGAAAAGTTTTAATCTTAAGATTCATTTTTCTAATGATAAAACATATACTATCCTGAGTTAGGTATACACTTTTTGTAAGCATGTAGTAAATAAG
>CAYXHN010000045.1:0-9788 GCA_964464955.1 uncultured Methanosarcinales archaeon | reverse complement strand
AATTTAATGCTTAGCGAAAGCTCTAATTTTTATCTTGAATTATGCCACACGGCACCAAAATCACAACCTTTTTAAAATGTCAAAATTTACATTTTTTAGGCGAGCTAGGCTGGTGCATTAGCCCTGTACTGTTACCGCAAACGGGCTTTATGGCGGGGTCGAAGCCTGGAAAGAGGCGCATTTCAAGCCTGTTGGTCTTGGAGTTGCCAATGAAGTTCTGTCCTGTGGGATTGATGCTCATAGGAACCGCGTCAGGCCCTGACGGGAGCAGCGCTAACTATCTGTATTGATGCTCATGGGGTAGCGGAACCGAGAATACTCCGGGGTTAGCTGATGGGCTTAAGATGTGTCCATTTCCGGGCGTGCTCGTCTGCTTATCATTCTTCAAAAACATAATATTTATAAACTATTTATCCCTTATATCGATTATGGTAACATCACCTACAAAAAGACTGTTGAACATTCTGATAGTCGTAGTGCTGGTGTCTGTGCTGTAAGGCCAAAATTATTGTTTCTGGGCTTTGCAGGAAAAACTTCTTCTTGACAAAGCTCTGAGACATGGAGGTAAAAGATGAAAAAAAGACAACCAAGGTTTATATCAAAGACAGAACTATCAGACCATTGCAAGGATATAAAGATCCCAGAAGGCTCTGGCCTGTTGAGGACAATAAGAGGGAATGTCAACTTCTATGATGGAAAAAAACCCGAAGGAAGCAAGAATGGTTGGTCTCATATCCCTGAAGAGTATAGGTGCGGCTATGTTAGTTTTCCGGGATACAGGCCTAAAAGCGGAAATTATGGGAATCCTTTGTTCAAGAAAAAAGATTGATCTTACTCGATTATGATTGCAGGCCTGCCAGGCATGGCTTGTCTTGCTTTAGCCTCTTTGCTCTCTTCTGATCTTATTATATCTATGATCTCTGCTTTGAATCCTTCCATAAACTTGTCTTTTGCATCTTTCAATGCATTTATCTCATCTTCTTGGCTTAACACCTTTTCAGGAAGCTTTGCAGGATCCTTAACTATCTTGGGTACAAGCTTGGATATTTCTTTTCCATGTTCTTTGATCATCACTTTTTTCATTAGCTTCCCTACATTGAAAGTCTCTTCCATCCCTTGTTTCAGGTTCCTGAAAAGATCATATTTCCATTCATCTGCAACAAACAAGGTAATCTTATCTACTTTATCTTTCCCAGTAAGTTCAAGAACATGACTTATGTCTCCAGTTGTATCTCCTATCATCTTCTCTACAGCTTCAGCCTTCTCATCTATCTTGCTCTCATCATACTTCGGCCACCCTGCCAGCGAGATAAATCCCTTCTTGCCTTTCTTTTCCCAGATCTCCTCAGCAAGGTGAGGGGCAAAAGGAGATATCAACAAAGCAAGATTCTCTATGCATTCATGATAGGCAAGCTTATTGACTTCCTTTTCTCTGTACTTGTTAAGGTCATTCACAAATTCCATTATAGTCCCTATCGCCAGGCTTAGCTTGAATTCTTCTATAAGCACAGTCACTTTTCTTATTGTCTTGTGCATCTTTCCGATAATATTCTTATCTGTAGTGTTAAGTTCTTTTTCATTCGAATATGCAGGTTCTTTCTCAGCAAGGCTCCATGCCCTGTTCAAAAACCTATAGCAGCCTGCAACCCCTTCATCATTCCATTCTAGCTCCTTCTCAGGCAAAGCAGCAAACAATATAAACAGTCTTGCTGTATCACTCCCATATTTATCTATTATCTTTGCAGGGTCAACAACATTTCCTACTGATTTGCTCATCTTTGCTCCGTCTTTTATGACCATTCCCTGGCACAATAATCTTGCAAAAGGCTCATTTGTCTTCAATAATCCCATGTCTCTCAATGCCTTGGTAAAGAACCGGGCATATATCAGATGCATGCACGCATGCTCTATACCTCCTATATACTGATCAACAGGCATCCAGTATTCTGCCTTGTCCTTATCGAATATATTTTCAGAGTCCGGACTGCTGTATCTCAGGAAATACCATGAAGAGTCAAAAAATGTATCCATGGTATCTGTTTCCCTCTTTGCATTCCCTCCGCATTTAGGACATTTTGCACTCAAAAATAAGCTGGATGTTTCAAGAGGGTTTCCTGCCCCTGTAAACTTGACATCTTTAGGAAGTTTCACAGGCAGCTCATCTTCTGGAACAGGCACTGTTCCGCATTTTTCGCAGTACAATATAGGGATAGGGGTCCCCCAGTATCTCTGTCTTGATATCAACCAGTCTTTTAATTTGTAATTTACTGTCCTTTTTCCCCAGTCTTTCTCCTCGGCAAGGTCAGTTATCGCTCCCATCGCATCCCTGTTGCTCATACCGTCAAAATCTCCTGAGTTTGTCATCACGCCGTCTTCTGCATAAGCCCGGCTCATCTTCTCAATATTTAGGTCATAAGAATCAGGGGATATCACTATTCTCATAGGCAGATTGTATTTCTTTGCAAATTCAAAATCCCTTTGGTCGTGCGGAGGAACAGCCATCACAGCCCCAGTTCCATAATCATATAGTGCATAATCTGCAACCCACAGAGGGCACTTCTCCCCGGTAAATGGATTGATAAAATACTTTCCCAGGAAAACTCCTTTCTTCTCTTTTCCTTCTGCTGTCCTCTCTATAACGCTTTGCTTCTTTACCTTATCGACAAACTCAATGACTTCTTTTTCCTTTTCTGTTCCTTGTATAAGCTCTTTTACCTTTGGGTGTTCGGCAGCAAGAACAAGATAGGTTATTCCATATACTGTATCCGGCCTTGTAGTGTATGTTTCTATCTCATCTATCTTGTTGCCTTTTTCATCCACAATATCAAATGTTAATGTTACCCCTTCGCTTCTTCCGATCCAGTTCTCCTGCATTGTCTTCACTCTTTCAGGCCAGTGTTCCAGTTTTTTCAGGTCTTCAAGAAGCTCTTCAGCGTAGTCAGTTATCTTTAGGAACCACTGCTCCAGATGCCTGTGATCTACATCAGATGAACATCTCCAGCACTTTCCGTCATGGACCTGTTCATTTGCCAGAACTGTATTGCATTCAGGGCACCAGTTAACTGATGCTTTTTTCTTGTAAGCTAATCCCTTCTCTAAAAATTTCAGAAATATCCATTGGTTCCATCTGTAATAATCCTGGTTGCAGGTCGCTATCTCTCTGCTCCAATCATAGCTCAAACCCATCATCTTCTGTTGGGATTTTATCCCTTCAATATTCTCTTTTGTCCATTCAGCCGGATCTGCCTTTTTCTTGATAGCTGCATTCTCAGCAGGCAATCCAAAAGAATCATACCCCATAGGATAAAGAACATTAAATCCCTGCATCCTTTTGTATCTTGCAAATGCATCTCCTATAGAATAATTTCTTACATGGCCCATATGAAGATAACCTGAGGGATATGGAAACATCTCCAGAACATAATACTTAGGAAGTTTTGGATCTTTCTTAACATTGAATATGTCTTCTTCTTCCCACTTCTTCTGCCATTTCTCTTGTATCTTCCTGAAATCTACCATGATAAGATAAGAAGCATGGTTTATTTATAAAATTTATCAATAATCATAGAAATCAGCTGAAATCGAATCACTCCACACCGAATTGATGAGTATTGCAGAATCGCACCATATCTGGCAAAATTTTTGGGATTGAAAATTTCACCATAAATAAAGAAGTATTGAACCCTCTGAAAATTCTCTGCTGAAATTTTCAAGAAAGAAAAATAAAATCAGAATTTTTTAAACTCTGCAGCAGTATCTATAATATCTACATGACCTAAGAACAATGCTCTGCAGCAGTATCTTTCCAGACCAAGTTCATCCATCAGTTTCTTCTTGTCTTCTCCTGCTCCGGATCTTTCCTTGAACTCTTCCCATAACTGCGCAACCGGTTTTCCGCAGCTTAAGCACCTTATTGGGATCATCATTTTGAAAAAACCTCCAGTTTTTTTGAAATTTGGGAATCTCTAATTTTCATTGTTTGGAATCACCTATATGATTTTTGTCTTTTGGCCCTTGCTTTTCCATGCCTGTTAGGTTTTCTTACTTCCTTCCTTCGAACATCTGCAACAAGAAGCTGCCTGTCATAGTTAAGGAAAACTTTCTCAAGCTTCTTAGATTGTTTTACCAGTGCCCTTCCTATAGCAAGCCTTGCAGCATCTGCCTGTGATGCTATGCCTCCTCCATGGATGTTCACTATGATGTCAAATTTGCCTGCATCATCTCCTGCAAGGATCAATGGTTCCTGTATCCTCATCTTATAGATTTCAGGCTGATAAGTATCCAGAAGCTGGTTGTTTATCTTTACTGTCCCCTTTCCGGGCTTTAATGTAGCTCTTGCTATTGCTTTTTTTCTTTTTCCGCTTGAGTTGATTATCTTTACCATCTTATTCTACTCCCAGCTCTTTACAAAGCTTTTCAACAGTCAAAAAACTATAATTGTTAAGTCTGCTCATATCTGCATTTTTAATCTTTTCCATTTTCCCTTCTTTGAATTCTTCAGGTATTCCTTTATAGCACCTTATCCTCTTCAATGCCTTTATCCCTTTTTCTTGCTTATGTGGAAGCATACCTTTTATTATCTTCTTCACGATCATTTCAGGCTTCCTGAAAACATAATAGCCCTTTCCGACCTGTCCCCTTTCCAGCCTTTGCTTATATTTTTCGATTATCTTTCTTTTGTCTCCGGTAATTATCGCTTTTTCACAATTCACAATATTGATATCTTCTCCGAATAGTGCTTTCTTGGCAACTTCTGTCGCCATCCTTCCAACAATTGCATTTTCTGCGTCGATTATCATCTTAGTTTAGTATCCTTATCCTTTTTCCTTCAGGGCTTTCTTTCATCAGATCAGTTATAGGTACAGCCTTTCCGACCTTGTTTATCTTCTCTTCAGCAGAACCTGAAAACGAAAATGCAGCAACTGTAACTGCATGATCTATCTCTCCTGTAGCAAGGACCTTTCCAGGAACTATGACAGTCTCATTGTCTTTGGTGTTCCTGTTTATATTGTACAGGTTGACGATCCTTCTTTTTCTGGTAGGTTTTTCCAGATCATCAGCTATCCTTTTCCAAAGCTTTGAACCATCTTCAAAAGCTTTTTTCCTTATTTCCTGTATCAGGTTTTTCAAAACCTGGTTTGTTGGTCCTGTTTTCATTTTTGATTAGTATGCGAGGAACGGGATTCGAACCCGCGCAAGCACTAAGCTACTAGGCTTCTGATGTTTTCACAACCTCAACCTAGCCCGTTTGGTCTGGTGCTGTTGAAAAGCACCAATTGGCCGCTCCGGCATCCTCGCATTGTATTCAAAAGCAAGAATGCCTACTTGAGGAGTTTTGTAAATTCATCTAATTTTTTGTTGAATTCATCTACTCCTGCTTCTACTATCTCTTTTGGCTCAAGCTGTCCCCAGCTTTCTATTGTAAATATATAATCTTTGTCGCTTCCTGTAACTTTGATTCCAGGGCATGCTTCTGTACAAGCCTGGCACAGGTGGCAGTTATTCTGGTTTACTATATTCAGCTTTCCGTCCTTGAACTGGAACACGTCCACAGGACATTTTATAGCTGCCTCTTCACATTGTTCTCCTTCTTTATCTATCTCTATATTCGGGTACTGTTTGTAAAAAAACAGTCCAGGATTCCATTTTGCATGTTCTTTTCCTTTTCCAAGCACAGCTGTAGCCTCCAGTTCAAGGCTCTGTCCTTTAAGCAGCTTTGCTATAGGTGTTTCAGAAAAGACTGGCTTGCATTTTGGATCTTTGCTTTTCAGGTCTTTTGCATATACTATGCCTGTTTTCTTTACGCTTAATGTAAGATTTAGTGTGCATTTGCTGCAACCTTTTCCCTTGCATGTGCATTCTGCAGGCACATTATAGCTTGACAGGTCTGTTGTTATAGGAAGCAATCCAAGCCTCAATGCTATCATCTCATCATATAGTGCCGATGAATTGTCCCTGAATTCTACATCTTCTATGGCCATGACTGGGACCTCTTCCATAAAAACCCTTCTTAATGTATTCATAAAATATGCTGAACTTTCCCTTACTATAAACTGTATCCTGTTCTTCTCCTTGTCCTGATCTATTGTTTCGATTTTCATCTTATACTCTTCTTCCTCTTCTTCCGCCTTTTGGCCTGCAGCCTCCATGAGGTACAGGGGTTGTATCTTCGATTATCCCTATCTTGAGCCCCATCCTGCTTAATGCTCTTACAGCAGCCTGAGCTCCCGAACCAGGATTCATGGGCCCGTTATGGCCTCCTGGCGCTCTTATCTTTACATGTATTCCTTTTATGCCTTTGTCTTTTGCTATCTCTGCAACTTTCTTGGCTGCGTTCATCGCAGCTGTAGGAGAACTTTCAAGCCTGTCTGATTTTACCATCTGCCCCCCGCTTGCTCTTCCGATAGTCTCTGTTCCTGTAATGTCAGTTATATGGATTATAGTATTGTTATAGCTGCTGTAGATGTATGCTGTTCCCCATCTCATGCTTCCTCTGCTTCCCATGCTTCCTCTATTTCCCATGCTTCCCCTATTTCCTCTGTTTCCTCTGTTTCCTCTGCCTCCTCTACCTTTATTGTCTTCTTTCATTTTTTATCTTTTTTCTTTTCCTTTATCTCTTCGGATTTTGGAGATTTCTTTTTTTCTTCTTTCTTCTCAGATTCTTTCTTTTCAGAGGGTTTTTCTTTTTTCTCTGTTTTCTTTCCTGCTTCAGAAGCACCCTTAGGCTTTTCTTCTTTCTTTGTTTCCTTGTCCTTCTTCGGCTTCTTAGGGAGCTTTTCCTCTTCTTCAGGTACTGCTCTCTCCGGATGCTCTGGACTTGATAATGATGATTTTGGTATGAAGTCTATTGAATCTTCAGCATCTTTGGATATTAATGCCCCGGGAGAAGATATCTTCTTTCCCCCTGCAGTTATATGTCCGTGTGTTATAAACTGTCTTGCCTGCTTCATGCTTCTTGCTTTTCCTTTTCTGAAAACCAGTGTCTGCAGTCTTCTTTCAAGTATATCTTTAAGTTTTAGATTGAGGATATCATCTGTTCCGGCTTCTCCTGAGATCAACCCAAGATGCTTCAGCCTGCTCAGCAATTGTTCTCTTTCCTTTCCCTGATCCTCAGCGATAAGCTTTTTTGCCTGGAGAAAAAAATTCTTAAGGATAGAATCCATCTTCCAGATCTCTTCCTTGTTCTTAAACCCATATTCTCTATTCAGCTTTCTCTCTTCTTCTATCCTTTCTCCCTCCCATGGGCTTACAGGAGTGTTATATCTTTTTCTTCTTCTTTTAGGATCTCCCATTTTTATCTCCGATTGAAATGGGACCTAAAAATCTCTGATTTCTTATATCCCATTTTATACCTTTCCTTTCTTTCCGGATTTCTTTACTCCGGTAACCTTTCCTTTGCTTTTCCTGAAACTGGCCTTTGTCCTCTGGCCCCTTACAGGCAGCCCAGACATATGCCTTATTCCTCTGTAGCTCTTGATCTTCTTCATTATTTTTATATCATTATCCTGCACAAAATCCATATCTCCCATTATGATATGCTTGTCTTTTCCTGATTCTGGATCCTTTCTTCTGTTCATCATCCATACAGGAATATTGTATTTTTCCGGGTTCTGTACAGCTTCATCTAACTTCTTGATCTCTTCGTCTGAGAGGTCTCCTGCTTTCTTGCTCTTGTCAGTATCAGTAACATTGCATACTGCATCAGCAAGATGAAAACCTACGCCCTTTATCTTGTTTAAGCCGTAACCTATTGACCTTGTACCTTCTATATCTGTATTGGCTACCCTTACCAGATGCTTGAAATTTTTGTCTTCCTTATTTTCTGCCATTTTGGTATGTAAAAGCCAGAGAATTAAATCATCTGAACCCTCTGCGCTCAAATGAACTCGGGCTTTTTAGTTAATGATTGGGGGATGCTTTAAAAAGTTTTTGTTTTTTTAATTAATGGGGTGGCTGTCGGGATTTGAACCCGAGCTATGAGATCCACAGTCTCATGTGCTGCCGGACTACACCACAGCCACCATAACTCTGGGAATTGATCGATAACTTATAAAACTTACTTTTCAGGAAAGTATTTTTGCATAAAAAAATTAATCATATCTATAGCACAATGGACAACTAATCGCTCAAGAGCGAGTGGCCCGAGCACGAAGAGGGACATAGTGACAGAAGGCAAGCATGTTATCGGTCTTTGACTGATAGGGGTCATGAGTTATTGACAGAAATTACATTTTCATACTCCACAATTCAGTGGAGTGATGCAATCTCGGCTGATCTCTATGATCTTTGATTAATATGCTTAAAGCAGCTTAGTTGATCAAAAAAATCAAGACTATCACTTATATCTTAACTTGCCGCTAAAGAAAACGCTTCTAAGATAAGGAAGTAAAAACGCAGCAGCATACAAAAGCCCTATCAATAAGGCGCTCTCCCTCACTACAGGAAGCTCTAATCTAGAACCGATATATTCAGAAATCTCCATCATGAGTAAAAAATTGATAATTGCCAACCCTGGAAGCAGAACTGCAGCAATATAGTGGTGCTTCTCGTCAACATGCTCAATATCATTTATCAAAAGGTTGAACAATAGGCCCATCGCAAGACCTATAAGGATAATGACAATATTCAGGGTAATGGTATCCATCAGAAGCAGGAATGGTATCAATGCCATAGAAACGATAAAGTTCCCTATTACGATAACAATAAGCACTGTCCAGTATATTACTCTATTCATATGGACCAATGATCTGCTCTTGTCTTTTAGGTGCCTTGATTCTATTATATCTTTAGCTCTAGAAAGCTCTTTCTCACTCCATTTTTTCTTAAGATCTTTCATCTGTAGCCCATCTTTTTAAGAAAAGAATTGTAAAGCCCTTTCTCGCTTTTGATCTCATACTTCTCTCCTATCAGGTGTGCAGCCAGGTGCTTAAACCCGGTTGTAGCTTCTGAATCTGAATGAGAATATGCGACAGGATATTTTATAGATTGTGATTCCCGAACATCTTCGCTTTCAGGAATAGCTCCGATAACTGGTTTTTCTAATAATGATTCAACATTAGCTGCAGACATCTCGTGCTCATCTCCCTTGACCCGGTTAAGAACAACTCCCAGCACAGTTACATTCTTATCTTCAAGTTTTTTTATCATCCTCATGGCAGCAGTCACAGAAGTTGTTTCAGGCACTGCAACCACTATGGCCTCCTCTGCATATTTGCTAAGGCCCATTCCTGCAGGGCAATCCATAACAACGACTTCACTGATACCTTCAAGCCTTCTGCGGATTTTCTTCATATCTTTGATCTTGACTTCCTTTCCTTTTATGTCTCCTGGAATCACCCTTACTCCGGAGGTGTGCCTGTATATCGCATCCCTTATATCTGCATCTCCTGATAGTGCATCGTGAAACGTGACTTCTATGTTTGAATGCCCAAGATGCAGTCCGACATCAGGATTATTGAGGTTTGCATCAAGAACTATAGCATCTCTGCCAAAATGGTTAAGGGTCGCTCCTAGGTTCAACGCAGTTGTGGTCTTTCCTACTCCGCCTTTTCCGCCAGTTACAGCGATAAACTTAGTCATAATTTTTCCCTTTGGATGTATTCAAGAAAATCTTTCAGCTTAAGATAAAATTCATTAAGGTGGTCTATCTCTACTTCTACTGTGCTGCCTTTGACGTCAGCGATCATCGTAACATGCCTTCTGTACTCTTCTCTCTTCGTATATTTTGACTGGACCGATCGATGCCGCAGGCACGGCCTGAATAATGTCAGACTGGTTCATGTCGAAGC
>CAYXHN010000044.1:0-9918 GCA_964464955.1 uncultured Methanosarcinales archaeon | reverse complement strand
GGTAAATTCAAACAAGCTAAGGACTCTTAATTATTTAACTGTCAAAGTTGGGATATAAAAAAAGACAAGGATTATTTCTCAAGAGCCAGGGACATGGCTGAATGGCTTGTAAAGATACAATATTCTTCAGGCGGGTTTATGAGCGGAAAATATGAAGACAATAATAAGCCTGCAGTAATATTTAATACAGGACAGATTTTATTAGGGCTGGTTAGAGCTTATAAAGAAACTCACGATAAAAAATTTTTAGAATCAGCTAAAAAAGCAGCTGGATTTTTAATTGATTCCCAGGATAAAGATGGTGCATGGAGAAAAAATATTTATTCAGAGAATAAAAGGACAAAAACCCATGCATACAATGTAAGGACAGCTTGGGCCATTTTAAAGCTATACCAGATAACCAAAGATAAAAAACAATTAGATCATGCAAAGAAAAATTTAGATTGGACTCTAAAACAGCAAATAGAAAATGGTTTTTTTACAAACAACTCTATGGGGAAAGAAGCCCCTCTTACTCACACGATAGGGTATACTATAAGGGGATTGATTGAAAGCGGATTGATATTAAAAGAAGATAGATATATCGAAGCTGTTAAAAAAACAGCAAATAGATTGATTGAACTGCAGGAAAAAGACGGATCCCTCAAGGGTCAGTTTGATGAAAGATGGGAAAAAGCCGCTAACTATAGTTGTATAACCGGAAATGCACAGATAGCTATTGTTTGGCTAAAGTTATACCAGTCCACAAAGGATATGAGATATTTAAAAGCTGCTAAAAAAATAAATGATTATAATAAGAAGATACAAAATATTAATGCAAAAAACAAAGGGATCAAAGGAGCAATGCCAGGGTCATATCCAACTTATGGAAATTATATGCAGTTTCATTATCCTAATTGGGCTGCTAAGTTCTTTATAGATTCGTTGATCTTAGAAGAAAAATTAACCAGAAACAGAATCTAAGACACTGGCTAACTTTCTTGTCAGCTTTTCCTCGCTGTATTTATTTATGAATTCCCTATCAACATAAGCTTTTAATTTTCCTTTTTTCCATTTTCCATACGCATCTGATAATGCATCTTCCATTTCATCCAGGTTATCTGTAAGCACATAATAAGAATTTCTGGAATATTTTCTGATTATCTTGGTGGTTTCATGGTCTTTTCTTTTCCTTATCCATTCATTTCCTGCAGGAGAAGAATTATAATATACTAGGATAGGCAGCCCAGTCCTCAGATATTCATAAGCTTTGGAAGCGACTGCTGTATAAAGGGTCTCGTTCTGGGGCAGGAACAAAAGACTGGATCTGTACATCAGTTTAGCCAGATCTTCCTGAGGCATATAATCTCTGAACATGCATTTGTCGATAATCCCTTCTTTTTCAGCTAATCTCCTCACAGATGCCTTATCTTTCTTATTGCCTACATAAAGAAATTTGATGTCTTTTTTGTTTAATCTGTTTATCGCTCTGAAAAGCAGGGTTGGATCCCTCTCCTCATTGATCACACCTGCATAAAAGATGATAAATTCTTTTTTGTTTATCTTGTCTGCTGCTTTTATATTTTCTGGATAGCTGTTGGGGATTGTATCGGTATTTTTAAGGTTGTATTTTTTCCTGTACAATACTTCGACAGGATGTGTATTAAATATCAGATGATCAGCTTTTTTTATAAAGTAACTTTCAAGTTTTTCATCTTTTTTATAGACTAAATTCTTAATCTCAGGAGTAATCGTCCATTCATCCCTGTAATCCATTACAAAAGGGAGATTGAATTTTCTTTTTGTCTCAGCACCAATAACTGAACAAGAGTGGGGCGGGGAACTGGCATAAACAATATCTATATCTTCTTTTTTAATTATCTTCCCTACTTCTTTAAGAGAAGGTTTTATCCATCCCATATGTTTATCCGGGTGCAGCAGTAGATTAAGATATTCTTCATTGATATCTATCCCAAAAAATGAGGAAAACTTCCTGAAAAAATAAAATAATTTACTTAGCACATTCGCTTTCAGCTGCCTTTCTGGAGTTCTATATATGCTGATACCATCATGGATCTCCTTCTCTTTTGTTCCGGGCGTTTTTACTGTAAGGATAACTGGCCGCCATCCCATCTTTCTCAGCTGCCTGCAGAATTTGATGATCCTAAGGCATCCTACTTTTTTGATTGGAGGGTAATTCCACGATATTATCAGAACCTTTTTCATTTTTTATAGAAAAATTCCTCCCCATCTGAATCATATAAAGTTACATGAGCCCTTTTATACTTTTTGTTAAGTTCTGGGTATTTCTTTGAAAAAAACATAAGATGAAGGCTATCTGATGGCCTTGCTTTAAAGCCATACTTTTCAAATGATTTTACAAATCTCTCATCTGTAATATAACATGCAATTGAGTCAAAGTGCTTTTTCCTGCCATACTTAGTCAAAAAAAAGATCATTTGTTCTATAGAGCTTTTGTCTTCAGGATCAGCTAGAAAATCCACTATCTTCAGAAAATTTCTTTTCTTCTCAATATACTCTGTCAATATTATATATCCCTTCAGTTTTCCACCTTTATAGATATAAAAATTGTCATAGTTCTTAAATTTCCAGTTAAGATATCTGGAATCTCTCCTGCATATGAAATCGTATCTATCCCTGACAGAATCATAAAGTGCATCTGCTTCTTTTCCGAATTTGCTGATCTTTTTAACAGTATAGCCTTTCTGTTCTTTAGGATCTTTCAATGAAAATATAAGATTCAAAAATCCTGCAGATAGAGAGTTACTTAATGCCCTGGGAATGAATTTTCTTGAGTCCAACACCTTTTTGTACATCAATCCGTCATTATATATCCATCCCTGTTTGGAATATATCCTTATGGCATCCTCGCTGTTCTTTATCCCCATATTTATGTCAAATAAAGAATAAGACTCATTAAGCACTTTTCTCCCTATGCCTTGCCCCCTTCTTTCTTTTGCTGTATACTGGTCTATCTGCCATCCTCCTTCGTAGAGATTGTTCCCTATCTTTATTTCAGCCGGGAAATAGCCAATGAACCCAATCATCTTTTCTTTATCTACTACAGCAGTGAATTTAGGACTTTTCTTATCTGCCTGGTTAAGATAATTATTGATAAAATAGTCCCAACTGCGGGAACCTCCACCTCTAAAATCTTTTTTTGCAAAGTCAAGCAGTTTCTTTTTGTATTTTACAAGTTTTGTTTGGCTGCCGCTGATGATTTTCATTGTATCAAACTCATCACCATATCTTTTGATTTCATAAGATCATGCTTGCCAGAACTTGTCTTAGGTATTTCAGGAACAAAGAATATTTTTTTAGGGGTCTTCAGTTTTCCCTTTTTTTCCAGGCAGTGCCTGATCACCTCTTCTTCTGTGCATTCTTCCTCACTCACAGCCAAACAGCCGATTTCCTCTCCATATATCTCGTCAGGGATAGGCACTGCACAGCAGTCTGCTATTTTTGGATGCTGGTTTATTACTCCTTCTACCTCAAGAGAAGATATGTTCTCCCCTCCTTTGATGATCAGATTTTTTGTCCTTCCCACAACATAGTAGAATCCTTCTTCATCATAATATCCTAAATCTCCTGTGTGCATCCAGCCTTCTTCATCAAACAGCTCTTTTGTAGCTTCACCCCCACAAAGATATCCTCTTATCTGATTATAGCCTTTTAGCATCAGCTCCCCTATCTTATTTGCAGGAAGCTCTCTTCCTTTTTTGTCTATCACCTTATGCCTGCAGCAGCTCAATGTTTTTCCTATGGATCCCTTTTTCCTTTTTCCATCTTCAAGATAGTTAAATGTAGAAAATCCTGTCCCTTCTGTCATCCCGTAGCAGTCTACAACCCTTACATTAAATCTGTCTTCAACCTCGTCCATCAGATCTAAAGGAAGATGCTGCCCTGTTGAAAACATCACTCTCAATGAATGGCCGTCTGATTCGCAGCCTTTATCAGTAAGCAGGATCCTCTGCATCACAGGAACAGTAGAAACATAGTCTATATTGTATTTTTTGATATCTTTCCAGAAATTGCTCTTGCTGAATCTCGGGACTATATGAGATGTTCCTCCCAGCATAAAAGGCGTATGAAGAAAGATGGTCTGATCTATGTAATAAAGGGGCTGGACACAATAAACATTATCTCCTTTTTCAAAAAAGCCTCTTTTGATTATGCTTTTTACAGTCTCTGTGAAATTCTTATGCGTAAGAACTGCGCCTTTTGGCTTTCCAGTAGAGCCTGAAGTATAAAGCACTATAACAGGATCCTCCTCAGATACAGCAGGAAATTCTGTATCATTTTCTTCTATGCTGTTATGGTATATTCCGTCTTCCGGAGTTCTTATACCCATCATGATTATATCCCTGCCTAAACCCTCAACATCTTCCCTGAACATCGATTCATATATAAGAAGTTTAGCACCAGAATCATCTATCAATGCAGATATCTCTTCTTGACTGGAGCCCGGCTTCACGCTTACAAGAACAGCACCTGTCTTCATTATTCCGTAATATATTATCAGCGCTTCCGGGATGTTTGTTGTGATTACAAGGACATGGTCGCCTTTTTTTATCCCTTTTTCAGAGAGCATCTCTGCAAAGGTGTTTGACTTTTTGTCCAGCTCCCTGTATGTAAGCTTTGATTCACCGTCCCTTGGAAAGATACAGCAGACCCTGTCTGGATTTGAATCCAGATTAGATTGCAGAATATCTATCAGATTATTGATCTTCACTTTTCAACCACCCAAATAAGATTATCTAAAGATAACGTATAAACTTGTTATCTTTATCGACTAATACTGCTTTCATCTTTATAGGATTCTCAGAAAGTTCAAACCCTATAATTATTATCTCATCGCCTTTTTTTATCAGATGTGCTGCTGCTCCGTTCATGCAGATCACGCCTGAATCCTTTTCTCCCTTGA
Organism: uncultured Methanosarcinales archaeon; assembly: GCA_964464955.1. Taxonomy (GTDB): domain Archaea; phylum Nanobdellota; class Nanobdellia; order Woesearchaeales; family WJKL01; genus WJJM01. Next base: position 4,994 of record CAYXHN010000044.1, on the reverse strand, counting down.
TCACATATGTCTCAAGCCTTGCTCCATTGGTATTATCCACGACCAATACTTTTTGGCCTTCTTCTATGCCTGATTTTTCCATCAGCGATTCATCTATGGTTATAGATCCGATATATTCAAGATCTGCCTGAGTCACAGTTGCTTTGTGTATTTTAGACGATACAAACTCTTTCATAGACTAAAGGATAAGCAGTTTATTTATAAATTTTACTATGAAAAACATGAAAAACAAAATATATTTAAATGATGGAACTAAATCAGATTGTATGTTGAAAAAGAAGGTAATACCTCTGTTATTTTCATGTGTATTGTTCTTGATATTTTTACATTCTGCAGAGGCATGGGCAGGTGGAAACGGCTCTTCTGAAGGCCCATGGCAGATAGATATGTGTAGTGATCTTAATGATATTGGCAATAATTATACCTACAATCTTAGTGACCATTATGTGTTGATAACTGACCTTGACTGTAAAGGGGGAGAATATTGGATCGACAATATCCCTGTAGACAAATATTACAATGGATTTAATTATCTTGACGGTCAAGGCCATACCATAAAAAATATAGTTGTAGACAGGTCTAGAAGCATGGTGGGGCTGATCGGATACCTTAATGGCGACCTGATAAATCTTAATGTCGTAAATTGTTCTTTTTCAGGATCAGGCAAAGTGGGGGTTGTAGGAAGAGGACTCTTTGGGCATTTGACAAATGTTTCTTCTGTAAATAACACTGTCATCGGAACTGGAAATATGGTTGGAGGAATTATTGGTGATTCTGACTATTGCTATTTAAAAAAAAGCTATTCTTATAACAACTATGTTGAGGGAGAAGGTAGTGTGGGGGGGCTGGCTGGAAAATTTCATTGCGGGTCTCATATGTATCAATCATATTCAAGAGATAATGAGGTGTATGCTACCTGGTATATGGCAGGAGGATTATGTGGTTTCATAGATCTTAGCACTGTTACTGTGAATAATGCTTATGCGGTTGGAAATAAGGTATCATCGAGACATACAATTGGGGGTTTAGCAGGTTTTGTTTCCAGATCCCAACTGAATTATACCTACTCTGCTGGAAATGTATTAAATTTTAGCGTTGGCTCTCCTTTTGCAGGCCTTATATCCAAGATGGATGAAGGAGCTTTTATCTCAGATTCATATTCTGACAAGACCAATAACCCATCTGATGTTTTTGATTCAGTGATAGAACCGGCAAACTATTCCTGCTCTGTCACAGATAACCATTCTTATTGTGGAGGAGGAGATTTTGATATTGCCAACTATACGATTGAAGAACTTGGATGGGATCCAAACGTATGGAGCAAGAACTCACACGGTTATCCGATCTTAAAAAATGTTGGCGGTAACCAGGAATTTGACTATGAACGGCAGTTCGCATCACTTGATCTGATTTCCTATCCTGAATCTGCTGGAAATATGTCTTCATTTAGGGTTGCTGCAAACATTAGCTGCCAGTATGTTACTGGCTGCAATAATATTGACATAGCCCTTGATCCTCTGATTGAAGAAGAAAAGAAGGAATCATGGTGGGGATATGTTCTTTCTTTTTTCAATAATCTTATAACCGGCCTTGCAGTCGGAGAGATTATCCCTGAAGGATCAGGAGACCCATTCTACACCACCTCTTCAAATCCGTTATCCATGAATCTCAGCCAGGGGGAATCCAGAAAAGTTTCATGGGATGTTTATGTAAACGCCTCTGCTCTTGGAGAATATGATTTTTTTGCATTCTTGAATTCAACTGATGATTATATAGAATCAGAGCATTGGAAACTTAATATATCTAAGGGAGCAGAAAAACATAATATTACAATACAACCGGGCAACTTTTCTGTTTGGATGGATGAAGGAGAAGATTTTATGCTTTTTAATCAATATAATGATTACACAGGAATTAAACATATACATATAAAAGATGTACTTTCTGAGGACATTGTTCTTGAATTCAGCCACGATTTCAACCATTCAAACATGGATTATAATCTTTCTATAGAAAGGGCTCCGGGGCATATAATTATAGAAGGGTTTGATTCGGATAAAGAACTGACTGCATATTTCCCAAAAGCTACAAAAGACACTGTGTGTGTCAGGGAACAAGAGATTGAAGAGATAAGCCAGATATCAGAAGATTGCAGTGATTCTGAAGAGATATTCCATGAATGCGATGGAAGCCTAGTGAACGGAATTAATTGCAGCAGGCAGGAGGATACTGATGGATATGTTTCAGTTTCTGATTCTGCTGACTATTTCATTATTGAAGGGGCTGGTTCTTTCGCTGCTGCTGAACGCGAGGAGGAGGAAGAAACAGATACCGGTTCCTCTGGAGGAAGCTCTTCCAGCGGAGGAGGAGGCAGCAGCTCAACTGTCTGCAGGACAAGATGGGAATGTACAGAATGGGGAGAATGCATCAATAATATACAGAAAAGAACCTGCGTAGATGTTAATAAATGTACAGTTTTGACTTCTGCCAAACCGCTTGAAATAAGGAGTTGCGGCTGCAAAGAAAACTGGAAATGCACTGACTGGGAACCGGCTGAATGCCCTCCCAACCAGACCCAGACAAGAGAATGCAATGATTATAACTTCTGTGGAACCACAAAAAACAAGCCTGCAGAGACAAAGAGATGTGCATATTTTGAGGAAGAGGAAGAAGACCCATTTTCAGCAAATATTTCTGAAACAGATGTAGTAAGAGAATCTCCAAGAAACACTGTATTCGCGGTAGTTGTTATCGGGATACCGATAATTCTCTTGCTGATTGTTTTTACTATTGACTTGATAAGGAACAGAAAACCATGATTGCAGATTTTCAATAGGTTTTTAAATCGACCGTGACCTTCATCTGATTGATTATACATGAAGACCAAGCTAGTAATAACTATTGATGTTGAAGAAAAAGGAGAGATATGGGCAGGAGATTATTCTGACAGGGATCCGGATGTCAGTTATCTAGGAAATATAGATAAGCTTCAATCATTGTTTGACAAATATGGTGTCAGACCCACATATCTCTTAAGCTTTCCAGTGCTTAAGAACAAAAAAATAGTTGAACTTTTCAAAAAGATTGAAAAAGACAACAGATGCAAGCTTGGGACGCACATTCATGCATGGAACACCCCTCCTTTTGAAGAACAGATATGTGAAAGAAACACCTATCTGTGCAACCTTGATCCAGTTCTATCTGAAAAAAAACTGAAGAATCTTGCAGAGAAGTTTGAAAAGGAAATATATCATAAGCCCAGTTCTCATAAATTTGGAAGGTTTGGAATGGATCCTGAGGGGTTAAGAATTTTAAAGAAACTAGGGTATAATGTCGATACTAGTGTAACCCCGTTTACAAATCATCCTAAAGGGCCTGATTTCAGTGATTTTCCAGTAAGACCCTATTTCCCCTCGATAGGAAAAAAACAAAAGCAATTGCTGGAGATTCCGGCAACTATAAGATTCACAAGAAAAGACGAAAAAAGATGGCAAATGCTGTTTCAGTTTATCAAAAAAAAGCTTCCTTCTTTCCATATTGTAGGGATAATAGATATTCTCGGAATCTGCAGAAGGATAAACTTAAATCCAGAAAATTCCGATTTCAAGCGCATGAAAAAGATATCTAATATTTTGATAAAAAGAAAAGAGCCCGTCCTTCATATGATGTTTCACAGCTCTAATATTGTTGTTGGCGGAACCCCTTATGTTAAAGACAAAAAGATGCATAATGAATTTTTTGAAAGGCTGGAGAATATTCTGGATTACCTGGTCAATGCAAAAAAAGTTGATTCCATGTCCTGCACTGAATTCTATGAATATACATTATGATTGGCTGATTATTTAGAAATATTTATAAAAGGGTGATAATGTTTAAGATTGATGGAAATTAAACCACTAGTTTCAGTGATAGTCCCCACATATAATCGAGAAAAGCTTATACCTCAGGCGATAGACTCAGTGCTTGCTCAAACTTATAAAAATTGGGAATTGATTATTGTTGATGACAGAAGTACAGATGGAACTAAAGAGTTAGTTAAAAAGTATATTGAAAAAGACAATAGAATAAAATATATTTTAAATACTCATAATCAAGGCCCTAGTGGAGCCAGAAATCAGGGTCTTGAGATCGCTAAAGGAGAATATATAGCTTTTTTGGATTCAGATGATGTATGGAGAAAAAATCATCTTAAAGATGCTATCTGGTTTTTTAAAAATTCTAAAGTTGACTTTATCTTTGCAGACTGCGAAGAGAAAGGTATCCTCCAAAATAAGATAATATCTGACTGTAGTGATTTAGTTGAATTTCGTCTTTCAATCCCTCATAGAGTGATCAAAAAAGATTTTATTATTTATAAGAAAAGCATATTTAGGGAGATACTTAAAAATAACTTTATAACTACCCAAACGACAGTTATAAAGAAAAAAAAGATAAACATACGATTTGATGAAAACCTAAAAAATGGTGAAGATGGGGATTTTTGGATGCGATTTATCAAAAAGAATAATAACATAGGCTATATAAATAAAGTAAAATGCACAGTAAGGGTGCATGATAATAATATTTCGGGGAGGTCTCTAAATAAAAAAAACACCATATTGGTTATAGATGATCTTATAAGAAGAGATAAAAAACAGTTAAAGATAGCACCAGAATACAAGAAGATTATCAAGAAAAAGATTTCAAGATCTTATTTCAATAAAGGTTACTTTTACAGAAGAGATAAAAAATTAAAGGCCCTCATCAACTACATGAAAGCAATATATTATAGTTATAATCCAATCCAATTGAAAGCGATCAAGAAATTATTTATTCCAGGGTATTATAAATGAAAAAAGATACTTTATTTTCAGTTATAATGCCCAATTATAACAATTCTGAGTATATTTCTGAAGCTATTGAGAGTGTTTTGAATCAAACATACAAAAATTGGGAATTAATAATAGTAGATGACGCATCTACTGATAATTCTGTTGAGGTCATTAAATCTTTTC